>CAYOON010000031.1:0-11534 GCA_964405595.1 uncultured Lachnospiraceae bacterium
AAATGCTCCAACCACCAAGCAATTCTTTGCTACCGTCCAAAATAAGATGCACTATGCGATCACCGGAAATACGGCGCCCGAGCTTATCATGGGGCGAGCAGATAGCGGAAAAGCAAATATGGGATTGACTTCATGGGAACGTTCACCGGATGGAAAGATACTAAAATCCGATGTTTCGGTCGCAAAGAACTATCTTACCAAAGATGAACTTGAATCGCTTGGAAGAATCGTTAATTCTTTTTTGGATGCTGCGGAAGATTTTGCAAAGCGAAAAATTCCGATGACAATGGAAGATTGGGCAAAACGTCTTGATATGTTTCTGGAATTCACAGGTCGCGATATTCTTACCGGCTCCGGCACCGTTTCAAAGATCACTGCAAAAGCATACGCCGAGAGCGAATTTGAAAAGTATAGAATTACGCAAGACAAGCTATATCAAAGCGATTTCGATAAATTGGTGGAAAAAGCGAAAACCAATACTGGAGATGAAAACTAATAAATCCCCAGAAACCGTGACACAATCAGGAACTTCTAACCGCCCGCCGAATCGGGCGTGAAAGATCAAAGTGAACGGCGGTGATGCCTATGGCAACAAAGCAACCGAAAAAGCCAAAACGCGGCGAACGACAAAAGATCAAGGGTAATGGCGTCATCTACGCGAGATACAGCAGCCATAATCAGAAGGACATGAGTATCGAGCAGCAAGTAGAAAAATGTCAGGAGCTTGCCAGCGATTGTGGCATTGAAATAATTGAAATTTATGAAGACCGTGCTATATCTGGGAAATCAGACAAGCGTCCAGGGTTTCAGCGCATGATGCGCGATGCGGCAAAAGGAAAATTCCAATATGTTATAGCCTGGAAGTCTAACCGGATCGGAAGAAATATGCTCGAAGCGATGATGAACGAAGTCAAGCTTCAGGAGCTCGGCATCCGCCTTCTCTATGTCGAGGAGGACTTTGACGACACCGCGGCCGGGCGGTTTGCCGCACGGTCGATGATGAACGTCAATCAATTCTACTCCGAGAACATGGCAGAAGATATTCGGCGCGGGCTATATAGCAATGCAGCTAATTGCATGGTGGCAAACGGTCACCTTCCGTTCGGCTACAAAGCATCCGATGATCTGCACTATATGATCGACGAGCCAAAAGACGACATCGTTCGCGAAATCTTTACCCGCGTCGCCTGCGGAGAGCCACTCATAGATATTGCAAATGATCTTAATCGTCGTGGAATCAAAACATCTCGCGGCAGCGAATGGAACAAGAATAGTTTCCACTCCGTTCTAAAAAATGAGCGCTACCGTGGCATATATATTTATGGCGATATACGCAAAGAAAACGGAATACCGCGGATTGTTAGCGACGAGCTGTTTTACAAGGTTCAGGAGGTGTTGAAAACGAAAAAGAATCCACAAGGGCGACACCGGATAAACGGTGATTATCTGCTCACAGGAAAACTGTACTGCGGAATGTGCGGAAGCCACATGAAAGGCGTGTCCGGCACGGCAAAGAGCGGAAGGTTGCATTATTACTATGCCTGTACGAAGAAAAAAGCAGAAAAAGGTAAGTGTACGAAAAAGCCAATAAAACGCGATTACCTCGAACGTAAGGTAGCGCAGGCTTTGAAAGATAATATATTGCGGGACGATGTAATCGAATGGATCGCAGACAATGTAGAGCGTTATCAACGCCAGCATAAAGATAATCCGGAATTGGTGATACTGCAAGATCGTCTTGGAGAAATCCGTGTATCAATAAAGAATATTTTAGCAGCTATCGAGCAAGGAATTATAACAAGCTCGACAAAGGAGCGCTTGCAAGAACTCGAATCCGAGCAATCTCAAATTTCCGGTAAAATCGCCGTACTCAACGCCGATCACATCGAAGTGAAGCGAGAGGATGTTATAGCATGGGTCGAAAGCTTTCGCGATGGAGACATTGAAAGCAAGGAATATCAGGCTCTGTTGTTTGATACCTTCCTTGTTGCGGTCTACCTTTATGACGATGGACACATCAAGATCGTATTTGACGTAAGCGGTGGAGAGAGAACAGTAGATATAGACCTTTTAAAAGACGACGCAGAGGCGAAAGATGGAGCAGAAGAGGGTTCGTTTAAGCTCTCTTTTGCTCCACCAAAAAAATTCCAAGGCTCGTCAGAGGCTTGGAATTTTTTAACCTCTTCACTCTTCACTATTCACTTCCAATTAAAAACGCCTTGGATTTTTTTGGCGGAAAGTAAAAGGTAAGAGTGAAAAGTGAAAAAGTTCGGAACATTTTCGCCTACAGCGAAAATGATTAAATACCCGCTTCGCGGATGGAAAGAAGGTATACTTACTTATGTGGAAAAAACGCTTATGTCTGGGTCTGTCAGACTGTTTTCATCTATCCTGCGAGGAGCAGATCCGTCTGATTAAAGAGGTGGGATTTGACGCTGTTTTCTGCGACTGGGATCCCAAAACCGTCGGTACGATCGCGTCCTGTGCAAGGGAGAATGGTCTGATTTTCCAGTCGATCCATGCTCCCTTCGGAAGAGCAGCCGATTTTTGGGGTGAAAACGATGAAAAGGGTGCCGCGGCAGTAGACGAGCTTCTGACCTGTCTTGCGGATTGTGCGAGATACGAGGTGCCGATCATGGTGGCTCACGTGTTTATCGGATTCGAGGATCATACCCCTACCGAAATCGGACTGAAGAGATTCGGGACGGTTGTAAAAGCCGCCGAGAAATGCGGCGTAAAGATCGCGTTTGAAAACACGGAGGGTGAGGAATATCTTTTCGCGCTTCTGGAGGAATTCAAAGACAGTCCTGCCGTGGGATTTTGCTGGGACAGCGGGCATGAAATGTGCTATAACCATAGTCAGGATCTTCTCGCAAGATTCGGCGACCATCTGATCGCCACCCACATTAACGACAATCTCGGAATAAGAGACTTCGGCGGAAAAATTACCTGGATCGACGATTTGCATCTATTGCCTTTCGACGGCATCGCCGATTGGGATTACAATACCGCGAGACTGAAAAAATGCGGCTATGACGGGATCCTGACCTTCGAGCTGACCCGCGCCTCCAAGCCCGGCAGGCATGATAATGACCGCTATATAGATATGCCGATCGAGCAGTATATCGCCGAAGCCTATAAGCGGGCTTGCAAGATTGCGGCGAAGTTGGTACAGTCCGTTTAAACAACATTCCTAAAGATATAAAATCGGTAAATCTCGTCAGAGGTTTGCCGATTTTTCTTTGCCGCCTATTGCAATTTGCCTGAAAATCTGCTATAATACAGACAGAATCATTGAAATGTCAGGAGGTTTCCGTCATGACAACAGACGAGTGGAACGAAAAATTCGGCGAAGAGTTTGTGATTACCCTTACGGACGAGGAACGCCGGTATTTTGCGCTCAACCCGATTGATCCCGCATGGGAGACGGCGGCGTTTTACAGTAAAAGCAAAAGCTGGCACACCCGAATCACCGTGTATTTTGACGGCGATACCCTCGTAAAGGTGATCCGCGACTTTAAAATCATCACGGAATCCGGCATGTCCGACTACCGGGAGTATACGGAGTACGACACATCCCTTGCTACCGAAAATCACAGCATTTTACTGCCGCTGACCTCCCGCGGGAAGCCGAAACCGATTACCGTCACCAATCTTGACCCCGACACCATCATGCCTTTCGGATGCAGCCTCTGGATTTTCTTTAACGAGCGCGACGGTACCCGCATTTGTCTGGACAATCGCCGTGCGGATAAACGCTTTCCTATCGGCGAATGGGAGAGAATTGCGGCAATACGGTCAGAAGAGGATTTCCATATTTTTGCCGACTACTACATTTCTACCTGCCGGGAGGATTACTTTGACAAGCTCAATGCCTTCCGATCGGCGAAAAAAGTACGCGTCAAGTACAAGCCCGGCGACATTTTCCGCATGGAATACGGCCGAACGCACTATTGCTACGGCATCATTACCGGGGATACCCGACAACTCAAAACCATACCGGAACTGCCCGAAAATCACAGTCTGCGCCGGATGTTTGATTTTATCCAGATTCGGCTGTATCGACTGATTACCGAGAATCCAGACCTTCGATCGGAGGAGCTTCGCGGAATTCCGCTCGGTCAAGTAAAAAGATGCTTTGATTTCGACATCGCTCGGGGCACGCATACAATCGTCGATCACAAACAGATCGAACCGAACGATCTGGAATTCGATTTCGTCTGTGCCAAAATTCGGGAACGCCTACACTCTCGCGGTGATGTATTCACACAGGACTTACTTATGCGCGCCATTCGGATTCCGAATCCAGATTACTCCCTTTTTATCGAATGGGGATTCGCGCAAACCATTCTGCCTCGCGATCAGATTTCTGACAAGCTAAAAGTTCTGACAGAAAACTATGAAACCCCGCACAGCGGTTTCGACCGTAACATTGATCCCCGCGATGCCGTCCCGGATTACAAGCGGCGGATGAGCTATGGCAATTACAACAATCTGCTGAATCCCGAAAACCGGGAATTTTTGAACGAAATCTTTGCCTGTCTGGGACTTGGTGAGGATACGACATTCGATCAGTTCGCGGAAAAATTCGGCGGACTTACACTTTCGGAAATTGCCGCCCGTATGGCGGATCAAAAACGATAAAACCGGACGCCTATTGCAATTTGCCTGAAAATCTGCTATATTAAAAGCAGAATCATTGAAATGTCAGGAGGTTCCCATCATGACGACAGACGAGTGGAACGAAAAATTCGGCGAAGAGTTTGTGATTACCCTTACGGACGAGGAACGCCGGTATTTTGCGCTCAACCCGATTGATCCCGCATGGGAGACGGCGGCGTTTTACAGTAAGACGAACAGCTGGTACACCCGTGTCACCGCGTTTTTTGACGGCGACACCATCGTAAAGGTTATTCAGGAAACCAAGACAATCCTCTCTTCCGGCATTTTGGGTTTTGAGGAGTATCGGGAATACGATACCTCCCTTTCCACGGAAAACCGTGCTCTTCTGCTGCCGCTGACCTCCTGCGGGAAGCCGAAAAAGCTTTCTGCCTCCAACATTACTACCGTTACACCTTTCGGGTGCTGTTTTGTGCTTTATTTAGAAACCGGCAAGGATACCCTCCTTGGATTGTACAATCCCCGTGCGAACAAGGAGTTTCCAGTAGGTGAATGGGACGCAGTTGCTGCGATCCGCTCTGACGAAGATTTCCATATTTTCGCGCAGAAATACATCGAAACCTGCCGGGAAGATTACTTTAACAAACTCCATACGTTCAAAACCGCTCAAAAGATGACGATCAAGTACAAGCCCGGTGACATCTTCCGTATGGAATACGATCGGACACGCTACTGCTACGGCATCATCACCGGAGAAGTCCGACAGTTCCTGAAAATGCCCGATTTGCCCGAAAAGCACAGTCTGCGAACATTGATGATGATTCCAATCCTGATTCGGATGTACCGACTGATTACCGAGAATCCGAACCTCACCGCAAAAGAACTTCGCGAAGTTCCTCTCGGGCGTGTCGGAATTTGCGGCGATAACGATATTATCTGGGGTACGCACACGATCGTCGACCATAAGCAGCTTGAGCCGAACGATCTGGAGTTCAATTTTGTCTGTACCCAAATCGTTACGGACTCGCCGCACATACCGATGCTTGCGCAAGGTATGCTCATGCGCGACAGTCTCTTACCAAAGCGGGAATACACCCTTTATATCGAATGGGGATTCGCGCAAACCAGTCTGCGCTATGAGCAAATATCGGACAAGCTGAAAGCGCTGATGGAAAACTATACTTCCCCGCACAGCGGTTGCGGTCTCAGCATTGACCCCCGCAATGCTGTCCCGGATGAAAAGCGACGGCAAGGGGTCAACTATCGAAACAATCTGCTGAATCCCGAAAACCGGGAATTTTTGAATGAAATCTTTGCCTGTCTGGGACTTGGCGAGGATACGACCTTCGATCAGTTCGCGGAAAAATTCGGCGGACTTACACTTTCGGAAATTGCCGCCCGTATGGCGGACAAAAAACGATAAAACTGAAAATTCAAGGAGGTTCCCATGAACAAGATCTATCTGGGCGCGAACTACTATCCCGAGGACTGGGATGAAAGCAATATCGACGAGGACATCGTCAAAATGAAGGAATGCGGCTTCAATGTGGTGCGGATCGGCGAGTTCGCATGGAAGAAGGACGAGCCCGAGGAGGGTAAATTCGACTTTGCGTGGCTCCATCGTGTTGTGGACAAGATGGCAGCCGCCGGAATCGGGGTCATTATGGGTACCCCCACCGCTACCCCGCCTCACTGGCTCTACCGGAAGTACCCCGACATGGCGACCCTCTCGCCCTCCGGCGTGCGTACCTCCCACGGCGGGCGTCGGCACTGCTGTTCCTGCCATCCTGAGTATCTGCGCTACAGCGCGATCATCGTCGAGAAGCTGGGGCAGGAGTTCGGCGACGATCCCGGCGTCATCGGCTGGCAGATCGACAACGAGATCTACCCTTGGGAGCCGGGCTGCTGCTGTCCCCATTGTCAGGATGCCTTCCACACCCATCTTGCCGAGAAATACGGCAGCGTGGACGCCATCAACCGGGCGTGGAATTTGAATCTGTTCAGCCAGGCCTACGACGCCATCGAGGACATTCCCGTACCACACAACGCGTGGCACAATCCCCACATCCGGCTGGAGTGGAACCTGTCGCAGGCGAAGAATCACGTTCGATTCGTGCATATGCAGTCCGAAATTCTGAAAAAGTACACAAAAGCGCCCATCGGAACCGATACCATGCCCGTCAACGGGATCAATTATCGGGAGCTGAACGATCCCATGGACGTGGCGCAGTTCAATCACTACAACACCAATGACAATCTGCTCGCCGCCGCGCTGTGGATGGACTATCTGAAGCATTTCACAAAAATTCCCTTCTGGAACACCGAAACTCAGCCCTGCTGGAACGGCTCTACCGCACAGGGGATGCCGCTGCTTCCCGAAGGATTCATCTACATGAACACCTGGCTGCCCATCATGCTGGGCGGCGGGGCGAATCTCTACTGGCTCTGGCGGACCCATTGGGCGGGTCACGAGCTGATGCACGGCGCGGTGCTGGATAGCTGCGGCAGATACACCCACGCAAACGGCGAGATCCGCCATGCGGGAGAGGATTTCCGCAAGCTGGAGGATCTGCTCCTCTCCGCTCCCCCCGTCAGTGATACCGCCCTGCTCTTCTCCAGTCTCAACTGGAACATCCGCAAGAGCCAGTCCATCAACGACCGGGTGGGCGACGACGGCGCGCCGATCCATGAGTTCTATGCGAATCTGCTGAATACGGGCATCCACCCCGACGTGATCGACGCCGCGGAGGACTTCGACCGCTACAAGTTGATCTTCTCCCCCACCGCCTACACGCTGGAAGAGTCGAACTTCCGGGAACGGATCACCCGATGGGTAGAGAACGGCGGCGTATGGGTGGTAGGCCCGCTATCCGACATCCGCACCGCCATCGGCACGAAATATCAGAACGCGCCCTACGGATTCCTGGAGGAGCTGACCGGCGCGCGGCTGGCTTATACCATCCCCGACGACGCCGGACGGATCCGTCTTGTCAATGAGCAGGGCGAAGCGGTCAGAGGCAGCCGGAGTTTTGAGCTGTTCGAAGACAGCGCGTTCGAGAAGCTGCTGACCGTAACCGAGGGGCACTCCGCGCTGATCGGCAAGCACGCCGCGTTCGCCTGCGCGGTGGGCAAGGGCAAGGTGATCGTGCTGGGAACCTTCCCCGAGGAGCGCGAATTTGCACGGTTGGCGCGGATGGCTGCATCCCTTGCGGGAGCACAGGTACATTCGGTCACGCCCGGAACGATGATTACCCGCCGCGCGGGCGGCGGACGGGCGTTTGTGATCGCCGCGTCGGTGAACGGACGGGAGTGCGAGTACCGCTTTGACGGCGTCTGCCGCGATCTGCTCACCGATCGGGTATACGAGGGCTACATCACGCTGGCACCCTATCAGGTGGCGGTATTGGAAAAAGTATAAATTCTAGTATTTTTGCGTTATAACAGCGAAAACAGAAACTGCCGCAGGTGTTCAAACGCCTGCGGCAGTTTTCTATTTAGCTACGATTCCGTTTCATCGGGGCTGCTTTGTACATACCGTTCCAGCGTGAATCCCCGTCCCCGGACTTCTTTGATTTTCGTTATCGTGATGAAGGCCGCCGGATCGACCGATTGAATCATTTCGGTCACCGCGTGGAGCTTTCTCGGCGAAATCACGCACAGCACGCCCTTTTGACTTTGTTGGAAGAGACCGGTCTCGATCAGCGTCATGGTAACGCCGACTTGCACTTCTTTCAGGATTTTTTTGCGGATTTCCTCATAATGATCGGATACCACATAGACCTGAATCTGGGATTTACCCAAAATGATGACCTGTTCGATCATCAGCGTTTCGCAGACAAGCGTGATAATACCGAGAAGAAGCTGCTCCGGCTTTTCGAAGAGCGCCTGCCCACCGATTACAATCGCGTCGGTGATGATAAGAAGCAGAGAAACCGATATATGAAACCACTTGTGCAAAACGAGAATCACAACGTCCATTCCTCCAGTGGAGGAGCCGATGCGCATCAGCATTCCCAGAGCTATTCCCATCATACAGCCGCCAAACAGCGCTGCCAGAAGGGTATTCTCCGTGATGGTCGCGATTCCGGGGATCCGTCCGATAATCCCCAGCATCACCGGATAGAGAACCGAGCTTGCGATCGTCGTAATGAAGAATTTCTTTCCGAGAACGATCCCGCCGAAAGCAAGAAGCAAAAGGTTTGTGATCAAGATCAGCGCAGCCGTATCGATCGACAGAGCTTTGTTCAGCACAATACCGATTCCCGTTGTTCCGCCCATGATAATATCGTGGGGAATAATAAAAGCCGCAACCGCAAAGGCAAGCATCGCATTGCCGAGCAGGACGAATATCGTGGTTTGTACCACACTGCGGAGGCTTTTTTCTGTTTTTCCCAATGTCATCCCTCGTTTCTGTCGTGTTTCTCTATGGATTATTATAGCAAAAAAATGGCAATTGTCAATCGACCATATCGTAATTTCGCAAAAATATTACGGGATGGGGAAAAATCTGCCGTCGGGGGAACACGTCCTCCGGCGGTGTTTGCGAACTTTACGGGCAGGGCTTGCAGGCTTCCAGACCGTTTTCTTTGTAGGTTTCCCGGTATGACTTCAAGAAATCCTCAGGATCTTGCGCGAATGTGTCCCATCCGTGGGAGAGGATGAAATACGCGCGGTCGATGGCCCTTTCGCACTCCTCCATCCTGCCGAGCTTCAGATAGCAGCCAGCAATATCCAGATAACAGCCCCAATGATTGGATTGGGTTCCCTGGATCGGGTAAGCGTCGCTGCACAGCTCCTTCCCCCTTAGGAAGCGCTCGATCACGTCCCGGCACTCGCAGAAGGATTTCAGCGCGTTTTCGTAGTCGCCGATCTCGCGATAGCCCTGACCCTCCATGCTGCAAGCGATGAAAAGCTCCTGATTTTCGATGATCTTCCATTCCTTCGCCTGCGACAGGCGATCCTCCCCTTTCAGGTGGTAGGAGGCACAGCGCATCTTGTCGTTGAGCATATACGGGTACATCATGGGAAGCGAGTCGATAATCTTCTTCGCCTCGTCGTACTGATCCTTCATCAGGTAGATGGACGCCAGACTGTCTTTCGCGCTGCACACGCTGAAAATGTCGCCCGATTCTCCGATGATCTGTCCCGCCATGGCGATCGCGCGTTCGGCAAGCTCCATTCTGCCGTAGTTTCGCATATGGCATTCGTAGAGCGAAAGCAGCTCGGCTTTCAGTTTATCGGAGGACGGATAGTCCTTGATTCCCTGTTTGAAGATTTCTTCTGCCTTCTCCAGATTAGACCAGAAGTATCTGCCTGCCTCATTCATGATTTCCTCGATTTTCTTCTGCTTCTTTTCAAGGTCGAAGTCGAACAGGGTGTCGAGGGTAACGTCGAAGAAGTTTGCGAGGACGGGGATCATCGTGATGTCGGGGTAGCTGGTTTCGCTCTCCCATTTGGAGACCGCCTGCGCGGACAGATTCAGCGCGTTCGCCAGCTGTTCCTGGGTCAGCCCCTTCTTTTTGCGAAGTTCGCGGATTTTATTTCCAAGATTCATCATTGTGAATTCTTCCTTTCTGTTGCTTATTTTCGTCGTAGCGCCTTGACTATCTTTATTTTAACATTATTTGCTCAAATGTCAACAACGCCGTTCTTGAAAAAACACAACCAGCGGTTGTGTCGGTTGATTTTTATGTAAAAAGAAGCCGCAGGTGTGCGAACACATCTGCGGTTTCTACTGTCTATGCTTTTCAATCCTTCGCCATAGCATCCTTCATAGATCGGATGTAGTCCGCCACATGGGGGACGCTCTCTCTGCCGTATTTTTCCACAATCCGAACGATTGCCGAGCCGACGATCACACCGTCGGCGATTTTCGACATCTTTTCCGCCTGATCGGGGGTGGAAATGCCGAATCCGATAGCGGCAGGGGTGTCGGTAACCGCCCGGATCTCCCGGACGACGGCATCCAGATCGGTGGTGATCTCGCTGCGCACGCCTGTCACGCCCATGGACGAGACGATGTAGAGAAATCCGGTCGCATCGGCGGCGATTTTGCGGATCCGCTCGTTACTGGTAGGCGCAATCAGCGAAATCACGTCCACGCCGTATTTTCCAGCCACGTCGGAGGCTTCCCGCTTCTCCTCAAAGGGCAGATCGGGAACGATCACCCCATCCACGCCAACCTCGGCGCATTTTTCGAAGAAGTTTTCGTATCCGTACTTGAATATCGGGTTCAGATAGGTCAGAAAGACCAGCGGGATGTCGGTAAATTTCCGGATTTCGGCCACCATTTCGAAAACCCGGTCGGTGGTGGTGTGATCGGCCAGCGAACGCAGATTCGCCGCCTGAATGACGGGGCCGTCGGCGATGGGGTCGGAGAAGGGGATCCCTAACTCCACCAGATCGGCACCCGACTGTGCCGCAGTCTTCACCAGCTCCACGGTGGTGGCAAAATCGGGGTCGCCCGCCGTGAAGAAGGGGATAAACGCCTTTTTATTCTCAAAAGCCTTCGCAATATTACTCATGCAGATCAACTCCTCTGTATCTGGCGATTGCCGCCACGTCCTTGTCGCCTCTGCCCGACAGGCAGACGATGATCGTCTGATCCTTTGACATCGTCGGCGCGATCTTGCGCACCTGTGCCACAGCGTGGGCGCTCTCGATGGCGCAGATGATGCCCTCGGTGCGGGCGATATACTCGAACGCGTCCACCGCCTCATCGTCGGTGATCGGAACATACTCCGCCCTGCCCGTGTCGTGGAGCCATGCGTGTTCGGGGCCGATGCCGGGATAGTCCAGCCCGGCGGAAATCGAGTAGACGGGGGCGATCTGCCCGTATTCGTTCTGGCAGAAGTAGGACTTCATGCCGTGGAAGATGCCCAGCGTTCCCTTGGACAGGGTCGCGGCGTGCTTAT
>CAYOON010000032.1:0-11522 GCA_964405595.1 uncultured Lachnospiraceae bacterium
GTCACGGCGCGGGCGACGTAATCAACTGGGCAATCCGTTCGGCTGTCATGCCGCTGGACGACATGGAAGGCATCGAAGAGGGCTGCGGTAAGTATGACACTACAGAGGGCTTCCTCGGCGGATCCTTCAACGCGGACGGATCCTTCAGCGGCGGCTACTTCACCAAGGCTGCCATCGAGCCGCTGGAGCTGTTCGGCGAGTTCCAGGACGGAACCTCCAGCGTTCAGCTGTACGGTCTGCCCGAAACCCAGTCCTTCTCCATGATGTTCTATCGCGCGGACATCTTCCAGAATCTCGGCATTGAGCCTCCTAAGACCTGGGATGACCTGATCGCGGCTCTGCCTACCCTGCAGAACAACCACATGGAAGTCGCAATGCCCAACTCGCTGGGCGGTCTGAACCTGTTCAACTACCAGATGGGCGGCAATCTCTACGCCGACAACGGTAAGAGAATCGGTCTGGACGAGGAAGTTACGCTGAAGGCATTTGACTACATGTGCTCCTTCTTCTCCAAGTACAGATGCCCTGTTACCTACGACTTCGCGAACCGTTTCAGAACCGGTGAGATCCCCATGGGTATCATGGATTACACCTCGTACACGCAGCTTGCCGTATACGCAACCGAGATCCGCGGTCTGTGGGAATTCGTTCCGCTGCCCGGTTATCCGACCTACCACGATGACGGCACGGTAACGATCAACAATACCTCGGTATCTGGTACTTCGGCACTGATTATGCTGCACGACGATTCCCGTACCGAAGAGCAGACCCGGAACGCTTGGACCTACATGAAGTGGTATGTGGGCGCGGAGAACCAGTCCACCTACGCCAACGAGCTGACCGCACTGCTGGGTACCGTATCCAAGCACAGCACCGCCAACGTACAGGCGCTTGCATCCCTCTCCTGGACCACCAGTGAGTACAGAAACCTGATGAGCCAGTTTACCAATCTGTCTGCAATACGCGAGTATCCCGGCGGATATATCATTACCCGTTACGTCTCCTTCGCTTTCCTTGCCGTGAATAACGACAACGCCGATCCTACCGAATCTCTTCTTTCCTATGTGAACGAGATCAACAAGGAGATTACCAGAAAGCGTAAGGAATTTGAAATGACCTATCTGGATACAACGTCAGCAAACACCGATAACGACAAAACGGACGATCAGGCAGAAAGCTGATCGGACCGAACCCCTTCCTCTCCGGAAAATCGGAGAGGAAGGGAACAAAGACAAACCATTCCATATATAAAGGAGAGGATTTCAAGTGTCAGCCAAAACGGCAAACGCGCCTGCCGAGGTAAAACGGGCTGTATCGCGTAAGGACATGTCGAAGTTCAGATGGACGCTCAAGGAGATGAAACGCAACTGGTTTGCGTACATCATGCTCGCGCCCTACTACCTGATCTTCCTGCTCTTTACGATCGTCCCCGTTGTTGTCTCGCTGGTGCTCAGTTTTACAACCTTTAACATGTTGGAGCCCCCGACATTCGTTTTCATGGATAACTATATCCGACTCTTCCTGGACGACGATATCTTTATTCTCGCAGTACAGAACACCCTGATTTTCGCAGCGGTCACGGGTCCCGTGTCCTATCTGCTTTCCTTCCTGGTCGCATGGTTCATTAACGAGCTTTCCCCGAAGATCCGCGCGATCGTAACCCTGATCTTCTACGCCCCCAACATCGCGGGATCGGTGTACATGATCTGGTCGGTAGCATTCTCCGGCGACTCCTACGGTTACGTCAACGGTATGCTTCTGGATCTCGAGCTGATTGACCAGCCCATCCTGTTCTTCCAGAACGCTTCCTACGTCATGCCGCTGTGTATCATCGTAGCGCTCTGGACCTCGCTGGGTACGGCGTTCCTGTCCTTCATCGCAGGTCTTCAGGTCGTTGACCGCTCGCTGTATGAGGCAGCGGCAGTGGACGGCGTCAAGAACCGCTGGCAGGAGCTTTGGTATGTAACCCTTCCTTACATGAAGCCGCAGCTGATGTTCGGCGCGATTCTGGCGATTACCGGATCCTTCGGTTTCGGCGGTATCGTGGACGCGCTGGCGGGTAACCCCTCGGTTGACTACTGCGCGTGGACAATCACCCATCACCTGGGCGACTACGGCGGAGCGAGATACGAAATCGGATACGCTTCCGCCATTGCGACCATCCTGTTCCTGATCATGATCGGAGCTAACGGATTGGTTAAAAAATTACTTTCGAAGGTGGGTCAGTAACGATGGCAAGAGTACAGAAATTAAGAACCAGAAAACATACCGTCGTTCTGAACCGATCCAAAGGCGGCGACGCGGGAATCGCGTTTTTCCTGATCATCATGGGCGCGTTCATGTTCCTGCCCATGCTGTATACCCTTATGCAGTCGCTGAAGCCTCTTGACGAGCTTTGGGCATTCCCCCCGAAGTTCTATGTGAGCTCTCCGACGCTGAAAAACTTCAAAGACCTGTTCAAGCTGATGAATCAGAACTGGGTGCCCTTCTCCCGCTACATATTCAATACCGTTCTGATTTCGGTAACAGGTACTTTCGGCAACCTGTTCCTTTCCTCGATGGCAGCTTACGTTCTGTCCAAGATCCAGTTCCCCGGAAGAGGATGGATGTTCCAGCTGATCGTCCTTTCGCTGATGTTCCATCAGACCGTCGGCGCGATCGCGAACTTCATTCTGATGTCCGCCCTGGGCTGGGTTGATACCTACTGGGCAATCATCGTTCCCGCATGGGGATCCACGCTGGGTCTTTACCTGATGAAGCAGTTCATGGAATCGTCGGTATCCGACGCGGTTTTGGAATCTGCCCGTCTGGACGGCGCTTCCGAGGTCAGAACCTTCTGGACAATCGCGATGCCCATGGTTAAGCCCGCGTGGCTGACCCTGATCGTGTACTCCTTCAAGGATCTGTGGAATACCGGTGCCTCGATTTACATCTATTCCGAACAGCTTAAAACCTTCAGCTACGCGATCGGTCAGATCCTGAGCGGCGGTATCGTCCGTTCGGGTGCGGCTGCCGCCTCTACCGTGGTTATGATGATCGTGCCGATTGCGGTATTCATTATCTCGCAGTCCAACATCATCGAAACGATGGCGTCGTCGGGTATGAAGGATTAAGGAGGCAGCAGATGAAAAAGAATTTATTCAGAATCGTAGCCGCAGCCGGCGCTCTGCTGATGCTTCTCAGCGCCCTGCCCGCATCCGCGGCATCCTATAACTCCTATACCTATTCCATTGACGGAGATTCGCTGGCATCCCCCGATGCCTACACCCCCGATCGCGTGGTCGGAGCCAAGGAAATGGGTCTTGAGAAAGCCCTGAACTCGCCTACCGCCATCGAGACGGACAGCGACGGCAATGTCTATATTGCCGACCCGATGAACAACCGGATTGTGGTACTCAACGACCACTATCAGCTTCGCTTTGAGATCACATCCTTCGTCAACTCCGAGGGTGTCCCCGACAGCCTGAACGCGGCTCAGGGTGTCTTCGTATGGGAAGGTAAGGTTCAGAGCGAAGAGAATCCCGAGAATTATGAGTTATCCCGTCAGATCTATGTTGCCGATACCAAGAACAAACGACTGGTTATCTTCAATGAAGACGGCAGCTTCCTGCGGATCGTGGAGCAGCCTTCCTCGGAAGTCTTCGCTTCTACCGAGATCTATTCGCCTATAGCGGTTGCAGCCGACAGCTCCGGCCGTATCTACGTCGTATCCAATACCACCTACCAGGGTATCATCTCTCTGAGCAGTGACGGTACCTTTGCCGGATACATTGGTGCGCAGAAGGTTTCCTACTCGGTGCTGAAGAAGATCTGGAGAAAGTTCCAGACCGCCGAGCAGAGAAAGGCCGAGGTTCAGGACCTGTCTACCGAGTATAACGCTATCGACATCGACGAAGAGGGCTTCATTTATGTAACCTCCAACGCCATTGAAGAAGCCAATCTGATTTCCGCCATCAACAGCGGCGATAAGGGCTACGCTCCCGTCAAGAAGCTGAATACCGTCGGTAACGATATCATGAGAAGAAACGGCTTCCAGATTCCCGCGGGCGAGATCAACTTCCGGAACAATTACGGCGGCGGAAACGGTACCTCCGACAGAATTACCGGTCCGTCCTCCATCATCGGCGTAGCGCTGGGTCCCAACGGAACCTGGTCGATTGCCGACGAGAAGCGTTCTAAGATCTATACCTATAATAATAACGGTGAGCTTCTGCACGTCTTCGGCGATCAGGGAACCCAGAAGGGTAACCTGCAGAAGATCTCCGCTCTGTCCTATCAGGGCAAGAACCTGCTGGTTCTTGACAGCAACACCGCGTCCTTTACCGTCTACAAGACCACCGATTACGGCGAACTGCTTCTGACGGCGATCGACCATACCAACAACCTCCTTTACAGCGAGGCGAAGAACGACTGGCAAGAGATCCTGAAGCACAACAACAACTTCGACGCTGCCTACGTTGGTCTCGGTAAGGCTTACTACCGCGAGGGCAACTGGGAGCAGGCGATGTACTACTTCGAGAGAGCCTACGACACCAGCGACTATTCTGATGCCTTCGGTCAGTGGCGGAAGGAATGGATCGAAACGGGCATCCATATCGTCTACATTCCCGTGGTTGTAGTTGCGTTCATTCTGCTGCTCTACTTCTTCTTCCGTTACGCGGGAAAGGTCAACAAGAAAGCGGCCGTCTCCGGTAAGAAGAAGACCTTCAAGGAAGAAGTGCTCTACTGTACGCATGTAATCTTCCATCCCTTTGACGGTTTCTGGGATCTGAAGCACGAAAAGCGCGGATCCATGCGCGGCGCGCTGCTGATCCTGGCATTGGCGGTTGTCAGCTTCGCATATCAGGCAATCGGTCAGGCGTTCATCTTCAATCCCACCGGAGGCTACTCCAGCATTATCGGGCAGCTGCTTGGACTGCTGGTTCCCCTGCTTCTGGGCGCGACCGCAAACTGGTGTCTGACCACGCTGTTTGACGGAGAGGGAAGCTTCAAGGACATTTTCATTGCCCTCTGCTACAGCTTAACGCCGATCATCCTGTTCGTACCGGTTTCCACCCTGCTTACCCACGTCGTAACCAGTTCCGAGGCCGGATTCATCAGTCTGCTTCTGAGCCTGTGCTATGTCTGGGTTGGAATGCTTATCTTCTTCGGAACGATGGTAACCCACGATTACTCGCTGGGCAAGAACGTACTCACATTGCTTGGAACGATCTTGTGTGCCTGCGTAATCATGTTCGTGGCGGTGCTCTTCTCCAGCCTGATCATGAAGATGGCATCCTTCGTATCGAATCTGGTAACGGAAGCTACCTACAGAATGTAACAGGAAGGAGAATAGAACGATCCTATGAAAACCAATTCATTCAGCAGAAACACAAGAGTTTTAGCTATGCTTCTTGTACTTCTGATGCTGCTGGGTACATTGTTTGCGCTCCCCGCGTTCGCGGACGAGGGCGAGGGTACGACTGCGGGCGGCGACACCGAAACCACACCGACCACAACGGGCGGTGAGACCGCGGAAGAACCCGATACTACGCAAGGCGGCATCATGCTTGCGGCTGACGCGATCAAGACCTATCTGACGAAGAAGTTTACGTCCAGAGAGGAAAAGCTGGAGAGCATGAATCTGATGCTCACCAGAGGAGGCTACGAGCTCTATTGTGATCCTTTCACCGGCGAAGTCGGCGTAAGGAATGCCGCAACCGGACAGATCATCCTGTCCAATCCCTACGACCTGGCAAGTGTCAACACCGAATCGGTCAGACAAGATCTTCTTTCGCAGTTGTCCGTTACCTATGAGAATATCACCGATAACGGCAAGATCGAGACCATGTCCAGCTACGCAAAATGCGCGGCATATTCGCAGATCAACGTAAAGAACATCAAGAACGGTATCCGTGTAGAGTATACTCTCGGTAAGATCGCTACGAAGAAGCTGATCCCCTACTGGATTGAGGCTTCCCGCTTCGAAATGATGATTTTAAGTCAGATTGAAGATACCTATCAAAGAGGTAAGGCGATTTCCTACTACGCTCGCCGAGATCCGAAAACCTATTCCGAACCGGGTTATGAGAAACAACTGGAAGACATGAATACCCGGTTCCCCTGCACAAAGAAAACCTATGCTTCGATCGGATTCACTCCCATGTATGACGAGTTGAAAACCGATTCTGAAACCGGCGAGACAATTTATGTAACCCACCACTTGGACGGCACTGCCAACCCGGACGGCACTATCGATATCATACCGCACGAGTACAAGATGTCCGATTATGTTGCCATCTACACGGTTGCCGACAACGTTGTGGGATCCGAAAAGATGCTGAACACCATGGAAGGTTACGTCAAATCGTACTGCCCCGACTATACTTATGAGCAGCGCGATTTCGACATTGATATGACCGGCTACACCGAGGACGGAAGCGCCAACGCGAACTTCCACCTGGCGCTGGAGTATTCTTTGACCGATAACGGCTTCGAAGTCAGCCTGCCTGCCAACGGAATCCGCTACGACAACGCAAACTACCGTCTGAAGTCGATCTCTGTTCTGCCCTATATGGGCACGTCGGGCGGATATGACGGCAAGTTTGACGGTTACACCTTCATTCCCGACGGATCGGGCGCGATTATCCGCAACGAGGATATTCTCGCGGGCGGAGAACGGTATACGATTACCGGACAGATGTACGGCCCCGACTTCGCATACCACACGCTTACCTATAACGGTAAATCCGAGATTCTCCGGATGCCTGTATTCGGCGTGGTTGAAAACGCAGGTACACCTTTTGAGACCGGTGAACGGGAAATCGTTCCCGCGCTCAACGACGACGGAACGCCGTCCACCGACATCAACGGCAACGTCATCCCGCAAAAGTGGACGATAGACGGTTCTCTGGTGAAAGAGGTACGCGATATTTACGGCGACTATATCATGCTGATTATGGTTGACGAGAAGGGCGCGCCTGTTTACCGGGACGAGGAGAACAAGAGCGTCGTTCTGGAGCCTGTCCTGAACGATAAAAAGGAAATCGTATCCTACCTGCTCGGTGAGAGCGCAAGCAAGCCCGGACTGAAGCTCCGTGAGGTCTTCTATGAGATCAACCCCACACCTCTTTCGGGTACCGAGTCCTACTACGTTATGACTCCCGAAGGCGGTTACGCCGATCTGACGAATCCTATTTACGATTATACCTATCAGATGCAGGGCTTCTTCGCAATCATCGAGGAAGGCGATTCCCTCTGTGAAATCACCTCCGAGCATGGTGGCGGAACCATCCACGGATACAACTCCGCGTATGTCACCGTATATCCCGAAAGCTCCGACTCCTACAGACTGGCAGACGCTATCTCGGTCGGCAACAATGACGCCGAGTGGACCGTCGTCTCCGAGCGGAAATATGTGGGACTGTTCAAGATTCGCTATATCATGCTCTACGGCGAGGACGGAGAGAATGAGACCGGCTATGCCGCGTCCTACATGGGCATGGCAAACGCCTACAGAGATTATCTGGATCTTACCAAGCTGACCGCTGACGAGACCGGATCCTCCATCCCGCTCTATATCGAGTCCTTCGGTATGATCGAGACCCAGGACGTTGTCGCTACCATCCCCGTATGGGTTGACACGCCTCTGACCACCTTCGACGACGTGAAATCCATGTACGGCGTCCTGTCCGATGCGGGTATCACCAACGTCAACTTCCGTCTGAAGGGCTTCACCGCCGGCGGTACCATGTGGCCAGTGCCCGCGACTACCGTCAAGTTTGAGAAGGTTCTGGGCGGAAACAAGGGTTATACGCAGATCCTTTCGGAATCCGAAGGAAAGTACGGCATTTTCCCCGAGTTCGACTTCGCGAACGCATGGGGCGGCTCTACCTTCGACGGATTCAGCTACAGCAAGCAGACGGTTCGTACCATCGACGACCGTTACGCGAACAAGCGCGCTTACGACGCTACCTATCAGGCATTCCAGTACAACGGAGCCTGCGCGGTATCCGCCTGTGCGTACGCCGACATCTTCGAGAAGTTCTCGAAGGGTATCGATAAGCTGGGTGTGGACGGTCTGTCCGCTTCCACGCTGGGCAGCGACCTGAACAGCGACTTCGATGAGGACGATCCTTACAACCGCGAGGATAACAAGGAACTTACCATCGAGATGCTGCAGAAGCTTTCCGAGAAGTACAGCAACCTGATGGTTGACGGCGGCAACGCATACTCCTGGAAGTACGTTAAGCACATTCTGAACACCTCTCTCGACAGCTCCCGTTATCTGAAGGCAAGCCAGTCGATCCCCTTCATGGGCATCGTACTGCACGGCTTCGTCTACACGGCAGGACGTCCGACCAACATGCAGGGCGACACCGATTACGAGATTCTGAAGCTGATCGAGAACGGCGCAAATCCCTACTACACGCTTTCCTACCAGAACACCGCAGAGCTCAAGGAATACACCAGATTGAGCCAGTACTACTCGGTGAACTTTGAAATCTGGCAGGCCGAGCTGATCGGAACCTACAAGCTTCTGAATGAGGCGATGGGCGATCTGCAGACCTCTATGATTACCGATCATCAGTTCGTTGACGGCATCCGTGTTCTTACTTCCAGTGAGCAGGCAACCAGCGCAAGAGAGGACGGAAAGACTCTTGCCAAGCTGCTGAAGGATTATAACGAGGCACTTACCAAGGCGATCAAGGATGCGCAGAGAGCGGAAGAGCTTCCCGAGGATTACGAGATTCTGATCGACGAGGCCGGAGTCGTTCAGATCCCCGCGAAGTTCATCGTCAAGGATGAGGACGGAGCGGATGCAATCGCAGAAGGCTTCGGATTCAACTACACCAGCTATGACGCATATCTGGAAGAGAAGTTCGTTCCCTACTTCAACACCGACATCACCGACCGTACCATCGTATGGGAAACCTACGAGAACGGCACATCCTTCATTCTGAACTACAACGGCTTCGCGGTTGAAGTGGAGATCGGCGGCAAAACGTACAGCGTCGGCGGCTACGGCTTCAACAAGATCGCGGCTGACGGCAGCGTGCTGCTGAGCTACGACGGATCGATCAGATCCCTTCAGAAATACGAAGGAAACGGTGAGATCACTGTCACGAACGCCAGCTCCAAGGAAATAGACGTTGAGCTTACGTTCGGAACCACCACGAAGATCTATACTGTCAAGGCATTCGGATCCTTCAGGATCGCCTCTGACGGCAAGGTAGTAGATCATGACGATACCCTGACCCTCCTGCTGGAGTCTTTCGAGGACGGTACCTTTACCGTAACGAACTTCACGGGTGCGGAAGCGGATATTACCCTGACTCTTGTGATTGACGGCAAGAGTACCACCAAAACATACACAGTCGGCGCCAAAGGATCCGTGAAGATCGGATCCGACGGCGAGCCGGCAGGCAATTAAGAAGGGAGTGAGCAGTTGTGAATAATGCACAGGCTACGCTGCAGAAGGCAGCACCGCAAAAGCAGAAGAAGATTCGCAAAACCGCCTCCTTGGACAAGAAAAAGGCGCGTGCGGGATGGTTCTTCGTAGCTCCTTTCCTGATCGGCTTCCTGCTGATCTACCTTCCCGTAATTTTCAATTCGATACAGTCCAGTTTCTTCTCCATTCAACAGGGAAAACTGAAGGAGTTTATCGGATTAGCCAACTATCGATATGCACTGTTTGAGAGCACTACCTTCGTTACGACGCTGGGAAGCGGTCTTTTACAGCTTGCGATCGACATTCCGGCGATCGTAATCTTCTCGCTCTTCCTTGCGGTACTTATGAATCAGAAGATGATCGGACGTGCGGCATTCCGTGCGATCCTGTTCGTCCCGGTTATTCTGTCCACCGGTCTGATTTCGGAGATTGAAGCGGGCAACTCTTCGCTCAACCAAGCAATGGATTCGACGATTTCGGACGGATCGCAGCAATCGGGCAACAGCACATCGGCGACCGATATTATATCGACAGCCGACGTCGCGATGCTGTTCGAGGGCATGAAGGTCGGTACGGGACTGGTCACCTACATTGTAAATCTGGTCAACAACGTCTACGGCATTATCAATCGTTCGGGCGTTCAGCTTCTGATTTTCCTTGCCGGACTGCAGTCCATTTCCCCCGCGATTTATGAGTCCTGCTCCATTGACGGAGCGACGTCCTGGGAGACCTTCTGGAAGATCACCTTCCCGATGATCAGCCCGATGATTCTGGTTAATACGATATACACAGTCATAGACTCCTTTACCTCCACATCGAACTCGATCATGAACTATATTCTGACCGAGTACAGTTCGGGAACCGGCGCGCAGCGTACCGTTCACGCGACGGCGATGGGTTGGATATACTTTGTGATCGTCCTTGCGGCAATCGCGCTTATATCGGGACTTCTATCCACGTATATCTTCTACCAGAGAAGGGATTAAGGAGGTAGCAAGAGATGAATGCACAAGACACAAAACCGAGGGTAATGAAGGAGTCGAAGAACAAGATTCGCGTCGACTTCGAGCGTACCTCCGCGTGGACCCGATTCAGAATCAAATATCTGTCCTTCAGCTTTCTGGGGCAGGTAATATTCAAGCTCTTCAGATTGATCCTTCTGCTGGGTATCAGCTACGTTATCATTTATCCGTTTATTACGAAGATCGCGTCTTCGTTCATGGATAAAACCGACTTCGTAGACGCAACGGTCCGTTTGATTCCGAAGAGCCCCACGCTGAACACCTACAAGCAGATTATTATTGAGAACAAGTATTTTGAAGCGCTCTTCAACACGTTTGTACTCTCGCTGATCTGCGGATTTATCCAGATGCTGATCTGCTGTATCATCGGATACGGCTTCGGCAAGTACAAGTTCAAGGGCAACAAGATCCTGTTCGCCTGCGTACTGCTGACGATGGTAGTACCGCACCAGATGCTGAAGCTCTCGCTCTACACCGAGTTCAAGTACTTTGACATCTACGGTCTGCTCAAGTTGATTACAGGCAGTACCCTTGACCTTACCAACAAATACTGGCCGCTGGCGATCCTGTCGCTCACGGGTCTGGCCTTCAAAAACGGACTTTACATTTACATGATGCGTCAGTTCTTCAGAGGCGTTCCCGACGAGCTGGAGGAGTCGGCATACATCGACGGTTCGGGCGTGTTCAGAACGTTCATTCAGATCATTCTGCCGCTGTCCATCCCGATGATGATTACGGTCTTCCTGTTCGCATTCAGCTGGCAGTGGACGGATAACTTCTACTCCACGCTGTTCTTCACGTCGTCGAGAAACGGAATTCTGCTTCTGCCGAAATTCGTCGCGGTACCGAAGACGCTGGACACCAACTATGCGGCATCGGAGCTGTATATCGGCGCGATCCGAAACACCTGCGGTCTGCTGATCATTGCACCGCTGCTTCTGGTATACGTATTCTGCCAGAGATTCCTGGTACAAGGCATCGAACGCTCGGGTATTACGGGTTAATAGTGAAACAAAAAGACTGTCGCATAAAGCGACAGTCCTTTTGTTTTCGTCCCCCGCCAATGGCGG
>CAYOON010000033.1:0-11457 GCA_964405595.1 uncultured Lachnospiraceae bacterium
CGACCGGAAATGACTTCTCGCCTTTGAGGACGTGCGCTTTGAGATTATGGGCCTTCGGATAAGCCCGCTACATCCTCGGGCACTGGGGATCTTCCTTCGACCGTGTCGACGCCCTCGACGTCGGTGAGCGTGCCGGCGACCTCGACGCCGAGCGTCGATCCCAAACCGCCCGTTCAGGGACCGAACGTAGCCATCGGGAAGATTGAAACGGTGGAGAATGCCGACGGCAGTATCGTGCGGAAGGGTGCTTTCCGGGATGACGGGGAGACATCGCTGCACATAGTGATCGGTTGGGAGGCGAAGTATGCCTCGAAGGACGCGACCACGGTTAATCTGACCGTTCGGGTCTATTTGCAGTGCTACAGCATCGGAGTCGCGGCGCGGAACAACGGAACGCTGACCATAAACGGAGAAAGCACAACCTATTCGTCTCCGAAGATTAGCTATGACGGCAAAGAGCAGCACTACACGCTTCTGACAGCCAAATCGGTGACGATATCCAAAAAATCGGCAGCGTACAGCACCGAGGTTGATCTGGATGCCGCATGGAACTACAAGGGAACCTACTCCGGCGTCCCGATCGAGTGGCTGACCGTAGCCGGGACGATTGAGGTATAAGATAACGAGAAACACAATCCGGGGGACGCGTCCCCCGGATCATGTTTTCGGGGCTGCGCAGCAGACCCTGCTTTGCCCCACTTCTCGGCTTTGCCGAGAAGTTCCCCACCAGAGAGGCTTCTTGAAAGAAGCCCCTCTGGACTCCGCAAGAACTTTCATAAAAAATAGAATAAATAGGAATAAAGCTGCCGCGTGAAACGGCAGCTTCTTCTATTCGTAGTATGGATCGGTATTCTTGCTCTTCAAATGCCGGACAAGCTCGTGAACAACCAGTATGTCCTTTTCGGTAAGCCCGGAAACGTCGATGCTCATTGTCGAATTAACTCCTAAAAGATAGTCGGTGGATACCTTAAAGAAAACGGCAAGTTCCACTACGTACTGGGTAGAGGGAATCGAGATTCCCATTTCCCATGCGTTTACGCCCGATCGGGTGATCCCGAGCTGTTTCGCCAGAGCGGCCTGCGTGATCCCCCGCTGTTCCCGGAGCGATTTAATTTTGTCAGCAATCATTTAACCACCCCCTTCTTTATTATATTATAATCTTTTTGATATATCATTATCATTCTGACATGAAAATTTGACATGTTCGAAGGAATATAGAAACTAACTAGTTTTCGATGTGGCACTTTTTGCTGGTTATGTTAATTGTGATAAAAATAGTATCTTAATGATAATTACGCTTGACAACAACACAATAATGTGGTATAATAAATTCGGTACAGTCGCTGCGCAGATCTTGTCGATTTATACGGAAAGAAAACAGGGAGGATTTGAAATGAAAAAGGTATTACCAGTTAGCGGGATTATACTTGCACTTTTGGGTATGGTGGGTCTGTGGCGGTTAATTCGTATGCATCGCAACCGTTGATTCAAACGATTGACATGTTATAATTTATTTAATATCAATGCCGTACAGGCTATTTATTAAAAAAATGATATTTATATAGTCAATTTGATAATAGTACTTGACAAATTCAAAAAATGTGCTATAATAAACATAATACAATAACTGCGCAGGTTGTATTTATGTTTTCAGAAAAATAAAAATAAGGAGGAAAAACAAAATGCAAAAAACAGGAAAAGGCTTGTCAGTAGCCGGACTGGTGCTGGGTATCATTGCGGCTGTTCTGGGTTGGTTCTACATGATCAATATCGGTGGACTGGTATGCGGTATCGTCGGTATCGTGTGTGCATCAAAAGGTAAGGGTCAGGCGAGAGCTGCCGGACTTCCTACCGGACTTGGAACTGCCGGTCTGGTACTGTCCATCATTGGCACAGTTCTCGCAGCGATCGGTTTCTTCAGCTGCACGCTCTGCGTTCTGTGCGCTGCCGGTTCAGTAGGTTTGCTTGCTTGATCGGAAAATCGTTTTCAAAAACCGATCCGGATCCGGATCGGTTTTTGATTGCGCATGCAAACGGATCGCTCATAGATAAGATTTAAGGGGAGAGAATAGAATGAATAATTCGGGAAAAGGATTATCAATAGCCGGATTGGTGCTCGGAATTGTTTCTGTAGTACTGGCATGGACTTACATTGTTAACATTGTCGCATTGATATGCGGTATCATCGGTATCGTATGTGCTGCAAAGGGCAGGGAGCTGACACAAGCAGCCGGGCTTTCTACCGGTATGGGCACTGCTGGTTTGGCATTGTCAATCGTAGGAACCGCTTTGGCTGCGGTCTGTTTTTTAAGCTGCACACTCTGCGTTATCTGCGCAGGCGGTATATCAGAATTGACAAAATACTCTAAAATGTCAGAATTGTCCCAAATGTTGCTATTCTATGCTTGATCGGAAAATCGATTTTTTGATAGGAATATCAGAAGGGATTAAGAAGAGAATGTTTCCGTTTATTGATTTTTTTGGCAGACGGATCGGCAGCTATGCGCTTTGCGCGATAGCGGGACTGTTTCTGTCGGTGTTTTGCGTTTACAGACTGGGCAAGCGATATAATATCGCCTTTGAGGAGCTGATTCTGGTAATACTGGCAGCGGCGGGCGGCATGGCAGCGGGCGGATCGCTGCTTTACGGGCTGACCAACACAAAGGAACTGATCCTGCTTTTCCGAAGTATAGGCGCAATTACTATCGGCGAGTTTTTTAGCGGGCTTTTGAGTTGCTTCGGCGGGATGGTCTATTACGGCGGTTTTTTAGGCGGAGCGACGGCTGTGTGGATCTATTCCCGTGCTGCAAAAAACATTCCGAAGGAGCCGATCATGGATTTGTATGCCGTTTGTGTACCGCTTTTCCACGTTTTCGGAAGAATCGGCTGCTTTCTGGGTGGCTGCTGCTACGGGATCGAGAGTTCGATCGGATTTTTGATCGAGGACAATCCGCTTTCCCCGGGATTCAACGGGGTTCGGCGCTTTCCGGTTCAGCTGCTGGAGGCCGGATTGAATCTGATGATATTCTTCGTGCTTTTGGCGGTCTACCGTTCCGGAAAGTTCAAGCAGAAACTGATTTATTTGTATATGTTGATCTATCCGCCGATCCGCTTCCTGCTGGAGTTCCTGCGGGGTGATACGATCCGGGGCTTCCTGTTCGGACTGTCCACCTCCCAATGGGTCAGCGTGATCCTGCTGACGTTTTCGCTGGGAATATTTATCCGCGATCGAATCCGATCCCAAAAAACAACTTGAAAACCTAAAAACATGGACTACCAAAGCGGTAGCCCATGTTTTTCATATTCTATTGCAACAATTTTTACAGCATCTCTCCGTTAAGATCGCAGACGCCGGTGTACCAGTCGAACTTCACGGTCTCGCCGTCGATCTCGTAGACGGCGGGGATGTTGTTGTCCTCCCAGTCCAGCGGAACCACACGGCAGCCGCCTTCGGAGGCAAGCTTGTACAACTTCTTCATGTGCGCGAACTGCTCGTCGGTCAGATTCCCGTTCGCGCAGGAGATGAACAGCGGAGATCCGCTGGCTGCCAGCAGATCCGCCCACTGACGGTTCTTCTCCCAGTCGATCTTCCCCGGGAGAAAGCCTACGCAGTCGGCGTCGGCGGCGAAGAAGCGATTGTTCTGCGCAAGCCGGAAGGCCAGCGTGTTCACGCCCATTCTGCGGGTGCGGAGCCAGTCTACGCCGGAGGTATCGTCCCCGGTACGGTTCAGCTGCGCAAGTCCCGCCAGCAGATGCCCGATACAGTTGCACCCGAGGATCATCGCCTTTCCGTCGGCGGCGTCCAGAATCGCCTTGTAGAAATTCTTGGTGATCTCGGCGGAGGTTTTGGTTCTGTCATGGAACGCCCAGTTTCCGTTTGTGATCACGCCGTTGCGATTGACGCCCCACGCGCCGAACATGTCAATTTCGGAGAAATCATGCTTAATCAGCTCGTATCCCCAGTCGTGGACGATCTTCTTTACGTCTAAACGGATAAAGTCCAGCACCTCGGGATGGGAGGGATCCAGGTTGCACAGGTGAATCCGCGGATCGTCCGCCGGAATCCCGTGCTTGTTCAGCCGCCACGCCACCGGCAGCTCGGGACGCTCGTCCCGAAGGAAGCGCACCCAGATGCCGGGACGTACATCCATCTTCTTGAATTCATCGGCGACCTTCTTCATATCGCCGTACTTCTCGTTGGGCACCCACGGACCCGCGCAGGAGTTGGGCTGCCAGCCGTCGTCGATCACCATGTAGGGACGGTTTTCCAGCCCCTCGGACAGTGCCGCTTGCAATGACGCGTCGGCGATGATCTCCTCGTAGGAGGAGTGTCCGTAGGCGTAGTACCAGTTATTTCCGCCGTAGACCGGCTTTTCGGGGAGCAGCGGAGCGGGGGAGAGTACGCCGCAGAAATCCTCCGCCGCCTCGTAGGACGATTTTTCGTACCGTCGGCAGACGATCTCGCAGACGTCCAGCTCTCTGCCGCAGAGCTCAACCCCTCTGCCGCCGCAGCGGACGTCCAAATAGGCGGAGATTCCCTTGGAATCCACCGACCAACTCACCATGGCGTTCGGCAGTACCTTTACGCCGCATCCGGTGACCGTCTTTCCGTCGGACAGAAGGAAGTACCAGGGCAGGCATCGGTCGGGTTCCAGTCCCCGCCAAGCAAGATTGCCGTAGGCGCGCTCCCATGTGTCGCCGAGGATCTTCACGGGGGAAGGGATTTCTTCGTTCCAGCGGAGCTGGATCAGCCGGGGGCGGGATTTTCCCGCAGTCAGGCGGACAGACAGCTCCGAATCGGTGGGATGGAAGGAGATCTTCGCATCGCCGGGAGCGGGCTCGTCCTGCAAGGTCAGATAAACGGCGTCGGGGATTCTTTGAATGTCAATCATGGCTTTTACCTCTTTTCCGGTGTATTTTTTATGAAAATATGGTTTATTTCAGCACCGTATCCAGCAGGATCCGGCTTTCGTTGAGCCGCATATAGGGCAGATAGCTTTCGTATGCCGCCTTGCGGGTTCCGTCGCAGACCGAGCAGAGCGCGGCGATAACCTGCACCGTCCGTTCAGGCGAGTAGGGGAAGCGGGGAATCAGGAAAACGTAGTCGGTATCCCGATAGTCCCGAAGAACGGGCGTGTCGGTCGTCCCCGAATCCGTGGGAACGGGCAGGATCGACCAGGCGTCCTGCATTTCGGTAAGCTTTGTGCAGTCGGACACCTTTCCGACATAGAAGAGCGACTGTCCCGCCAGAAAGGCGTTCAGCGGATCGCTGTCGGTGAGCTTGTCCCCGATTTCGGTAAGGATTCCGTCTACCTTTGTCCGGTATTCCTCGGGCAGCTCCTTCAGATTCTTTTCGCTGTCAAAGAGATCGCCATAGGACAGCCCGGAGGTGATCGAAACCAGATAATCCAGCGACAGATCGGTGGCAAGTCCGCCCTGGGAGGCGTATTCGGTCAGCAGATCCCATGTCCATCGGCCTTCTGTCGCTGTATTGTACAGGCTTCCGATGCCGAGCGATTCGGCGAGCTTGTAGTTATAGTAGACACAGAGCCGATCCTCGGGATAGAAGAGGGCGTCGCCGAAGATTGCGTAGCTGCCGTAGATGGAGGCGTAATCGCTGCTTAAATAGTCGGCGCCGTCGTCGAAGAAGGCGATCCGGGAGGGATCGATCAGTACGTTCTTCCCCTCGAAGGCGGAGCAGGAGCTTGCGGGCAGCAGGATCAGATCGACGGTATAGCCGTCCACCTGGATGTTCTCTTCCAAATCGGCGACCAGCTTCTCCACGGTGGTGGGATTGTCGGCAATTTGCAGATTATATTTGGTTTTGACGGCGTTCAGCCGCTCGATGGCGGCGTTTCTGCCGATTCGGTCTTCGGTGGGGAAGATGGGGTTTGTCTGATCCCCTTCGAGGGTGGCGATCAGGAAGATGGATCCGCCGCCGTCGAATTCGGCAAGACCCTCCAGCGACTGTTCGGGGGTACGGAAGGTCGGGCTCGGGAGGGGATCGGCGGTGACGGCGGTAACCTTGGAGGAAACGGCGGGGGGAAGGGTACCGGGAGCAGACGGTCGGCTGCCGTCCAGATTATAGTCGATGACCGGCGAGCAGGCCGCCAACACAGGCAGAAGGGTCAGCCACGCAACGGTTTTCAGGGCTTTCATGGTCAGAATCATGCCTTTCCTTTGGATATAGTATCAGTATAGCTGAAAAATGTGAATAAATCAAGCGGGAAGTCACTTTTTCGCAAAAATCGACGGAGAATCGCGGTGAATTGTTTTTTTCAAAAAATTGTGCTATAATGAGATATACGACCAGTTATTTCCTACATATAGGGTGAAAGGATCCTTACCAAAAAAGCAGAAAGGGGGAAGGCAATGGACGATCGAGAGTTAGCCCAGCTATTTTATGAGCGCTCGGAAGAGGCTTTGGGAGAGCTGGAAGCCAAATACGGCAGACTGTGCCGGAAAATCGCCGGAAATATCCTGAGCGATCCCCGGGATGTGGAGGAATGCGTCAACGACAGTCTGCTGACGGTCTGGAATCGGCTGCCCGAGGATCGGCCGGAGCAGCTTTCCGCCTATGTTTGCAAGATTGTGCGCAATATTTCGTTGGATCGGCTGGACTATAACCGGGCGAAAAAGCGTTCGGCGGGGGATGTCCTGCCACTCGACGAGCTGACCGAGCTGCTTCCCGACGAGAATCTGCGGGCGGACGCGTCCGAGCGGGAGCTTGGCGAGGCGATCGGGCGGTATCTGCGGGGGCAGAAGCCGGAGCGGGCGAACATGTTTGTTTTGCGGTACATGTCGGGCGATTCCATCCGGGAGATTGCGAAAAAACACCGCTGCACCGAGGCAAAGGTGCGGAATCTGCTGGCGCGGATGCGCGGGCAGCTGAAAGAACATTTAAAGAAAGAGGGTTATTATTTTGACGAATAGCAGAATAATCGGCGCGATGAATTATATCGGGGACGATCTGATCGAGCGCGCGATGATGAATGTTGATGTGAAAGCCCCATCGGGGATTTGGATGAGGCGAATTGCAATAGCGGCGTGTCTCTGCCTGATCGTGGGCGGGGCAGGTTATGCGGGGATACAGTATTGGAATGGGAGTCAGCCCGCAGATAATTACGGCTACCGTATCACAATGAAGCTAGAGTATTGGCATTTCGATTCTACGAGTTTTGCCAAACTAAAAATTGATGAAATTGTTGATGAAAATCTGTATGAGTCTGCGCCTCCGATTTGCCACCGCGTGATTCTTTTGAAATGTACGGTTCTGGAAGATTACTACGATACACTTGAAAGCGGAACGCAGATTGTACTTCCGATACGAGTTCCTACGGATCAGGATAAAGGAGATTTTCTTGCAAAATACCGTGAAAAAGTTTCGACGGAGGGGGTTGTAGAGTGGGATGAACTTACAGATACCGATTGGAAGGGTGAAGGAGTATATGTGGATGTTCAGGCTGTAATGGATTTTTTTGCAGAGTATGATACAATATTCGCATATTTTAGAGGGCCTTATTTCGATGCACCATTAAGACCAAAATTGAGGGAATACTATTCGGACGTCACTGGCAAAACTACGGAGCGAGATTATACCAAGCCGATTGATATGAATAGTGACGAGATATTCCTTACTTTGGGCGGAAAAGTGGATTTTCGTTCGATTGATTCGTTTTTGGAAAAATGGAATGTATTTCACAGATACAATAATGCGTGTGATTTCTATGAGTATGTTTGGGACGGAATGGATGTAGACACATTTACAGAAAATATCAAACGATTGAAAGAAGAGATACTGGAGCAAGGGGATTTTGATGCCGGACTTCCGCGTTCGTGTATTCAGTATGAGTAGGATTTTGCGGATTGAATCCGTGGAAATATAAACAAAATTCAGGAGTTTTTTTGAAATGAAACACAGGAAAAATTTATTATGTTGGACGTTAGTCTTTGCATCACTTATGTCTGCATTTCCCGCTTCGGCGATTATGACGAATGATGTGAATGCTGAAACAGAGGTAATAGATGCTGACGGGTTGCTTGAAGAAAGCAACCCGGATGATGCGTTTTTTGCGCTAGACGATTATGAATGTTTGTTGGACAATTCCACGCTTGGAAATGGTGATGTGTTGGAGAATTGCTCATCTAAACAGGATATTATTTCATCGATTATATCTGAAAATGTCTTTACTATGGATGGTGTTATTGTTACTGACTCTGGAAGGTATGATGTTGTTGATTACTATGATTTTGCCGAATTAAACAAGTTCGAGATTGCAGATTGGGCATACAAAAGCAATCTTATTTCAGAAGAGGAAAAAATCGACTGTTACTGTGATCTTATTCTTGAACAAAACTTTTGCAACATTAGTTGTTTGACCTGTATTATTGATGAAATACAGAGTTATATAATGGAGAAAAATTTATCAGATGAACTGGACAGTAAAATAGAGAAAGTATTAGCTGAACCATTTTCGGAAAGAAGCAATTCCGTATCAATTCTTTCGATCTCGAATGAAGCAACTTATGACAGCGAAAATTTCACGATTCATTATGATTCGAGTAGACCCAACGAGAGAGCTGATGCAATTGAAGTTGCAAACTTTTATGAGCAAGTTCGAAGTCAATTTATAACTTGGGGATTTAGAACCCCAGAGTTACAATGGTTTAAAAATAAGTATCAGGTTTATTTGGATCCTGGAACTGGTTCAGACCCTTCGGTTACTGGATTAACCAAATACTCGGCTTCAACATCAAATACCTGCGCAAGCTATATTACTATTTACTATTTTGATTTATTGGATGAAAGCATCAAGGCCGTAATAGTACACGAATATTTTCATGCAATACAATGTGCATATAATAAACAAACAGGTTGGTTTACAGAAGCGTGTGCATCATGGGCTCCAATTGTATATGGCAATTATACATATTTTGATGGGGCGATAACAAGATTTATTGATGGATCAAACAGTACCTCAATGTCAGATACTAGTGGATATGGTGCAGCTATTTTTGTATTGACATTGCACAAATTGTACGGTGGAGTAAATGTTATTCGAAAAATCTATGAAGAATATAATGATCACTCTTCAAACATTGATTTAGCGGAACTTCGCACAGTAATAACTACCGGAATAAGAAACAACGGATACAGCAATGGTAGCTTTGGTGATGCATATCGGCGAATGGCTATTGATGTTTGTGATACCCAAACAAATTATGAAAGTGAGTTCCCTGTTGCAAAAAACTGGACTTCAAAAGAAAAAGACGGTACAATAACTATAGCCCAAAATACTATGTACCAAAGGAAAACAACAAGCGGATCACTTAATAATTTGACGAGTAAATACTATAAAATTGTAATTCCTGCAAGTTATAAGGGATCAATAAAGTTTTATGTTAATTTTGGAGGAAGCGGTTGTTATGCACAGGTTTATTATAAAAGAACGGATGGCAAAAGTGATTATTACAGAATGTTATATTCCAACTCGATAATATTGGATGATATTGGAGATGGTATATCAGAAGTTACACTTATTTTAAGCAATATATATAATTCAGATACTTCCAACTTTAGTGTAGAAACAAGTTTTATACCTCGGTATGAAATAGCGGCGAATGCACGGTATACTGAATATGCCGGTCAGCTCGAAGCAGGTCAGGTTGCCGAGTGTATAATTAAGTTTTCAACGGGTGGTTCAAAAGTATTTCAAACATTTGGTACAATGGATACCTACTTGTTCTTGCTTACAAGAGATGATAGAACTTATTTGGCAAGCAGCGATAACGAAGGCTATGATAAGAATGCTTTCATGCGATATGAGGTTACTGCAAATACCGAATACATATTACAGGTTCACAATGCTTCGGGGAAAGCTGGTTCAACCAAGCTGGCAATTTCTCCGACAACGTGGTTAATTGATCCAAGTTCAACCACAGACTCTATAGAAAAATTTAGTGATATTTGGTCAGTAACTGGTAAGACGAGTTACACCCTAGGTACTTCCACTACATTAAACAGTACCAAAGTCATTGCATTTACACCGCCTGTAAGTGGAGATTATACAATACAAACAGTCGGTTCGAGGGATACATATATCTATGTTGTAGATCCGCGCTCGGCTACTAGGCTCCTAACTTATGAATATGATGATAATAGCGGTACCGGGAACAATGCTTTAGTTGAAAAGTATATGGATGCTAATGTACCTTATTTGATTTTCTACTCCGGAAAAAACATCCAAGATTCTTCAATGGCAGGAAGCATACAGCTAAAAATCGTCAAGGACTAACGCAAACTACACAAAACAGGACGGCAAACGCCGTCCTGTTCTTTTCCTATTCAATTACCGATCAAATCTTCTCGGGCGTCTGCCGCCCTCGCGGCCTTCGCGGTCGCCTCTGTCACCTCTGGGGGGACGTCCGCCGCGGTCGTCGCCTTCGGCTTTGGGAAGCAGAGCCTTGCGGGACAGGTTGTATCTGCCCTTGTCGTCGATGCCCATGAACTTCACGGTGATCTCGTCGCCTTCCTTCACCACGTCCTCGACCTTCTCTACGAACTGGTTGTCGAGATCCTTGATGTGGCACATGCCCTCTTTGCCGGGGGCAAATTCTACGAACGCGCCGATGGGGATCACGCGGGTGACCTTGCCGGTGAAGACCTGTCCCTCTTCGGGCTCGAAGCAGATCGCCTCGATGGCTGCCTTCGCCTTCTCGCCGCTCTCGCCGTCAACAGCCGCAATATAGATCGTGCCGTCCTGCTCGATGTCGATCTTCGCGCCGCTCTCGGCAGTGATTCGCTGGATGACCTCGCCGCCCTTGCCGATGACTTCGCGGATCTTGTCAACCTTGATGTGCATGGTGATCAGCTTGGGTGCGTATTTGGAGATCTCGTCGCGGGGGCCGGGAATGGCCTTCAGGATGATCTCGTCGATGATATAATCTCTGCCCTTGTGGGTTTTCTCAAATGCCGATCTGATAATCTCGGGAGTCAGACCGTCGATCTTCAGGTCCATCTGAATGGCGGTGATGCCCTTGTGGGTTCCGGCTACCTTGAAGTCCATGTCGCCGTAGAAGTCCTCGACGCCCTGAATGTCGATCATGGTGTCCCAGGAGCCGTCCTCGGCGGTGATCAGACCGCAGGAGATGCCGGCAACGGGTGCCTTGATCGGTACGCCCGCGTCCATCAGTGCCAGCGTCGATCCGCAGACCGATGCCTGGGAGGTGGATCCGTTGGAGGATACGACCTCGGATACCAGACGCATTGCGTAGGGGAATTCCTCAACCGAGGGAAGCACGGGAACCAGCGAACGCTCTGCCAGCGCGCCGTGACCGATTTCGCGGCGTCCGGGGGAACGGGTGGACTTTGCCTCACCGGTGGAGTAACCGGGCATATTGTAGTGGTGCATATACCGCTTGGAAGTCTCCTCGTCCACGGTGTCCAGCTCCTGCGCG
>CAYOON010000034.1:0-10832 GCA_964405595.1 uncultured Lachnospiraceae bacterium
TGTCTCCGAGATGGTCTACAGAGTCAATCAGCAGGATAACGCTGCGATCTGGAACGATGGCGCAAACGCCCTGATCAAAAAGATTTCGGGCGGCGAGCTTTTTGCCCGTACCAACGGTGTGGGAAGCGAGCGTTTCGCGGCAGGCATCCGGAACAGCGGCGGCGCGGTGATCGAGGAGATTTCCGACGGATATATCTTCGCCGAGGCCTTCGGCGTGGGTGAGACGGTCTCCTTCGGTATCCGCAACAGCGACAACAGTACTATTAAGAAGATTTCCGGCGGTACGATCGAAGCCTATTCTACTTCGAAAAAATGGGCATTCGCTATCCGGAATATGGACAACGCCCGGATCGGTGAGATCTCCGGCGGTCTGTTCCATGCGTACAACGACATTGTTGCCAACAACTGCGTTTGTATCGCAGGCTTCAATAATTCCAGCATCGGCTCCATCTCGGGTGGTGTCTTTTATACTGATGCTGCGGACAGCGGCAAGTTTGCACTTCGCTGCAACGATTCCTCTTCGGTCGAATCGCTCTCCGGCGGCGCATTCTACGTCGGCAGCGGGTCCGGCCACGTTACTAACAACAGCGGAAAGATTTCCTACGCTTCCGGCTATACGCTGCATGAGGCAGGAGCCAGCGGCGCCCGCATCGTGGCGAAGAACGGCGCGACCATCAAAGAAGAGCTGACGGTTGACGGCTACAAGGCTACCGTGGACGGCAAGACCTATAATCTCTACGTCAATTCCGAAAAGGCAAGCGTCGGCGGAAAGGTATACGATAACGTGGGCGCAGCAATCGAGGCTGCCGGCAATGGCGATACCGTCAAACTGCTGGGTAACAGCTTCTCGGCAATCACGATCCCCGCAGGCAAGAATATCACCATCGACCTGAACGGAACCGATCGCCGCGGTACCGTCACCAACAACGGCACGTTGAAGCTGGTCGACAGCACCAAGGCTTCTTGGGCGACCACCGGTACCGGCAGAATCCTGATCAAGAGTGGTGCCGGCGGCGGAGTTTACTGCGTAGAAAACAATGGCACGCTGACGATCGACGGCGCTTTCATCCACATCTACGGAACTGGTGACAGCACCGACGCCATCGCCATTATGAATAACAAATCGGGCAGTCTGACCGTGAAATCGGGCAGAATCCATTCCACCACTATGAAACGCTTGTATGGTAACGCTATCAAGAGTTCCGGCGGAACCATCGAGGAAATCGCGGGCGGCGAGCTGATCTCCGAAATCACCCATCCCAACGATGATGGAAATGCGGTTCATCTGAAAAATGTTGCCATTAACTTGGTTGATGGCGCTACCATTAAGCTGATCTCAGGCGGCTCCATCTGGGCAAGAAGCAACAACATCAGCGACGGAAATAACTATTCTACCGCCATCCGTCTCCAGGGCGGATCGGTGATTGAGAAGATCACCGGCGGTTTCGTGCGTGCCTTTGCGCTGAAGCGCGCCGACGATAAGCGTGTATCCTTCGGTATCCTGGTAGAAAACGGCCGGATCGGCGAGATCTCGGGCGGCTTTATCGCAGGCTACTCCTCCGCCGAGAACTTCTGCTTCGGAATCAAGGTTGATACGAACGGCAGAATTGACAAAGTCTCGGGCGGCTATATCTACTCCGTGATGGACAACGGCAGCGGTGCGAACTCCATCGCGATCGCAAACTGGGGTAAGATCGGCGAAATCTCGGGCGGCACCCTGCATGCCGAGAACCACCGGAAGGATGCCGGCGGCGCATGGCCGATCCGTACAACCGACGCAGGTCACACCGCGTATTTCAGCGGCGGTACCTTCATTACCAACAAAAACATCGGCGAAATTCATGCGTTCTACGCAACCAACGGCGGCGTGAACACCATCCGCGAGGGCTACTACCTCACCGGTGTCGAGAAAGGCGTCGCCTATGTGAAGCCGATTGACGAAAGCCAGACCATCGTCTACGCGCTGGGCTCCTCCGTGACCTACGGATCGAACAACAGAGGCCGTTCCTTCGCCGATATGCTGGATGTGGCAGATAACGGAATCACGGTCGTCAAATCGACAATCTCGGGTACCACGCTGGTTGATAATGGCTCCGGCTCTTACGTTGCACGTCTGAAAAAAGACTTTGCCGGCATGCCCGCGCCCGATCACCTGATCGTGCAGCTGTCTACCAACGATGCCGGCCAGAACAAGCCTCTGGGTACTTTGAAAGATGATCAGTGGGATAATTTCAATACCCAAACGATCATCGGTGCCATCGAGTTCATCATCTCCTACGCGAAGGAAAACTGGGGCTGTGATGTAAGCTTCTACACCAACCCCGTATTCAGCAGCGATAACTACAAGGCAATGGTGAATGCGATGCCCGCGATCCAGGCAAAGTGGGGAATCGGCGTAGTTGACTTCTACAACTACGGCTGCGGTATCGAACAGCCTGTCAAGTTGAGCGCTCTGATGGAGGACAACAGCGTCCATCCGAATGAATCGGGCTACCGCTGGATGGCGAAGGTTTACGAATCCTACCTGACCGGTGTAAGCGTGAACGACGGACATCACCACATCGAGAGCACCTACAAAAAGGGCAACGAAGGCGAACGCGGCCGCTGTAAAGTCTGCGGCGCCTATGCGGTTGACTATCTCAAGGCATACGCGCAGACCCGTGATAACGGAGACAAGAAGGACGTCCGCGTGCTGATCGAGGCAAACGAGAATCTGCTGAAACAGTATAAATCTGCGGAATTCGAGATGATATTCACCTATAAAGACGGCAAGACCGAAACCAAATCGACCGGAGAAAAAGTCGTCACTGCATACAAGACGGTAAACGCTGCCGGCGAACAAGTACCGGCTGCCGGACATTCCGGATTCTTTGGCGCGTTCGTAACGAATGTTCCCGTTGGAGAAGACGGTGTTACCACGGTAAGTGTGAAGATCACCTTCCAGTATGCTGACGGTACGACCCAGATCGTTGAGTTCGGACCTGTAAGTCTCATTCAATGATTCAACTAATTTAACCCAAACGAGCTGCCGCGCATTTGTGCGGCAGCTTTTTGGATGGGAAACATAATGATTGGGTGAAAATTGCCAAAAATGAGTCCGGGAATTTAGTCATACCATAGAAAATGCGGGCATCTACTTGACTTTTGAGTGGATTTATACTATAATTACAAGTGAAAAACTATGCAATCCGTTCGGTTGCATGATAAAATCAGGAGGAATTTATGAAAAAGACACTTGCAACACTCTTATCTGCATCGATGCTGTTGTCGGTAGTGCCTGCGATCGGCTCGTCCGTATCCGCTGCCGAAACCAAGAAGGTCGAAGGTCTGACCATGACCTCGTACATCTTCAAGGCTGCCGCTCCGGAATGGTCTGACGCATACAAGCATCTCATGGGTCAGAAATCCATGGGCTATCAGCTCAACTACGACACCAACAAGATGTACGATCAGACCATCGACGATCTGATGGAATGGTCCTTCGAACTTGGCTCCGAGAAAGCTGACGGCTTCGGCAATCCCGACGACATCGTGTTGAGACGCGGCATTAAAAGCAGCGGCAACTGGCTCAATAACTACCTCATTAAATGGGAAGGTAAAGTGACCGCGGCAGACGCAGTTAAGTTTACTGTCGTCGGCAATGCGATCGATAACGGCTTTGTTCTCACAATTGACGGCAAGAGAGTCTATGAGTATTGGGGAACCGGTTATTTTGACAAAGCGGAAGATAAGCTTCCCTCCGATCTGGGACAGGTCAGCCTGACCAAGGGTGAGCATACCGTTGAGGCATGGTTCCTCGAAATCGACGGTGGCGCTCCGCTGGATATGGGCGTCTATCTGGACGGCTCTACCGAGTATAAGAGCTTCGGCGATGCGGGACTTACCTTCGATATGACCGCAACCGCCTATCACACCTTCATCGACCGTTGGGGTGAGGAAAACAACGAAGAGCATCCTTGGGTAAAGGCGTTCGCGGATGCCGGCCAGAAAAAGGGTAACGGTCACCATGGAGAAGGTCAGGGCGGTAACGGCGGTTAGTGCGTGCCGGCTAACCAGAAGTATGACGCTACCATTGGGGCTATGCTGGCTTCTTCCAAGAAGTTTGGCTCTCTGGTGGTTCCCCGCGTTGATGTATTCACGCTGTCCGTCACCGATGAGTCCTACCTCAATATGTACGAGGGCTATGTCTCTGTTGACGAGACCGGCTACTATCTGTTCGGCTGCGAGAAGGTCGATAATGCCTTCATGATGGAAATCGACGGACATCGCGCGTTCGAGTTCTGGGCAAACGCAACCTGGAATGACGACGGTTCTCAGGCATGGATGCCCGAGACCAGCGCGATCTATATGGAAGCCGGCAAGACCTACAGCTTCAAGGCTGCATTTGCGGAATTCAACGGCGGTCAGGCTCTGTGGCCGAGACTGAAGTACTCCGCTGACGGCACCAACTACGGTGAAGCGAAGGAAATGAACGCCGCGCTGAACTATACCACCGATCTGCCTACCGATAACGATCAGGTCGATGCTGCCGTTCTGACCGGTGAGGGCGTAACCCTGCTCAACAACAAGATCAAGCTGGACAGCGTTGCGCACGACATGGGCGATCTCTGGCAGCTTGACGGCCCCATCACCAACATCTTCGATAACGACAAGACCACCAAATTCGGCGCCTCCGGTAAGTGGGATGGCGCAACGATCACTTGGGAAACGACCGAACCCATTACCGTGTCCCACTACAAGATCGTAGCGGCAAATGATAACAACGAGAACCCCCGTATTCCTGTGGCATGGGTATTCCTCGGCTCCAACGACGGCAAGAATTATACGATCATCGATAAGGTCGGCCGCGGTCATGGCGGAATTGCCGCATTGGATTTTGCCGAAGCAGTATTTGAAGTGGATAATCCCGCTGCGTATAACTACTACAAGCTGCAGGTCGTAAGCACTTGGGCAGGTGGCGGCGATCAGGACGTTGCAATGTCCTTCGCTGATTTCAGCCTCTACAACGTTCCCAAGACGCAGACTCCTCCTACTACACCTCCCACCACCGGAGAAGTCGAATATGAATACAAGGAAATCGAGTATACCGTTGCCGGTATCGAGGATTCCGACGAAAGAGCAGCGCAGTCCAATCTTATTGGCACCGGCGTGTTCTGGCGTGACCAGAACTGGGAAGGCTCTGAGGTCACCTTCACGAAGTCGGAAGTAAACGGCAATAAAGTTGATCTGAGCTTCACGCACACCGGTTCGAACAGCTTCGGCGCGCAGTTCTTCTACAATCCCGCCGGCACTGAAAACGGAACCACCTATAAGGTCGTTCTGAAGGTCACCGCGTCGGTCACGACTTCCATCACCGTAAACGGAACCGTATATGACCTCGTAGCAGGCGAAGAGTCCGAAATCGAGTATCTCGTCACAGCCGATATGCATCCCGAAAACACCGAGTATCAGTACGGTACGTCGGTAGTCGCAATTCAGTTCGGCGTTAAGGATCCCTTCAAGGACATCGTTGACGGCGATTACTCCATTGTCATCGATTCTATCGCAGTTCAGTCTGTGAAGACTACTCCCCCCGCTCCCCCCACCGGAAGCGCAGCTCTCGTGATCGCAGCAGTCGCTGTTGTCTCGCTGGCAGGCGTAGCAGTGGTAGCCAAGAAGAGAGAGCAGGACTGATAAAAAACCGGATCAATTCCTGATCCACTAAGAATATGCCGCACGAAAGTGCGGCATATTCCGTTTTATTGCGTGATTATCAGTTTTTTTGTGCGGAGATGTTGTTACTGCACATAATACGCCTTGACCGATCGGATCCGATAATCGCCGTCCGAATCGGTGATCCTGATTTTCAGCGAATTGGTGCGGACTGTCGGGAAGCTGCAAATGGCTTTATGCCCCACGGTCTCCCCCTCGTAGATCTTGGACAGCTCCGAATAGATCTCAAAATGCCGGATCGACTCGCCCTCGGTGAGATCCTCCATGATGACTAGATGATTCACCAACTCTCCGTCGGTATATTTCTCTCTGCCCGTCCGGGAGAGCAGACAGTCGCCCTCGGAAGTCCACTCCGAAAACGCAGTCAGCGGATGATCGAATCGGCGGTGCAGTTCCTGCCCGAATTCGAGAATACGCTCCTCGTCGAGCTTCAGAAGCTTGCCGCTTCGATGGGGTCCTACGTTCAGAAGCAGATTAGCTCCCCGTCCTACCGACTGATAGTAGATGCCCATGAGTTCGTCCAAAGTATAAACGGTGTCGTCGTTGTCTTCGCAGTCGAACCAGGTATCCCGAAGATTGGTGTCGCACTCGGCAGGCAGGAATCTCATACCGTCGAGAGCATCCTTTCTGTCGGTCATGACGGAGAAGCTCAACTCCTTCACCACATTGGTATAGGGAGCGGGCGCGATTCCCCGCTCGTTGCCGATCCAGCGCACATCGGGATCCCACATATTGAAGATCAGCAATTCGGGCTGCATTGAGCGCATAGCATGGATAATTCTCGGCTGATCGTATTCATGCCCCTCGCTGCCGCATCCGTCGAACCAGAGATAGTCGATTTTTCCGTAGTTTTGCAGCAGTTCGCCCACTTGACCGATGAAATAGTCGTCGTATTCCTTGTCCGAACTGAATTTAGACCAGTCCCGCTGGGCGGGCGAGTAATAGATTCCGACCTTCATCCCAAGCTCCCGACAGGCGTCGGTGAATTCGCGAACCAGATCGCCTTTTCCGTTTTTCCACGGAGTATTCGCTACCGAATAGTCGGAATACTTCGTCGGCCAGTTGGCGAATCCGTCGTGATGCTTTGCGACCAGAATCGCATAGGTGGCACCCGTGCGCTGAAAGACTTCCAGCCACTTTTTGCAGTCCAGTTCGGTCGGATTGAATACAGAGGCATCCATATCCCGTTCGTCCCAGTCTGTATAGCCTTTATAATAAGATCGGATCCCGAAATGGAAGAAGGCGCCGAATTCCCAATCGAGAAATTCTAACTGTCTTTTGGATGGTTTTGGTTTTGACATCGTCATTTCCCCCTGAATGTCTGAATTTGAGGCAATTATAGCACAGCCAAATGGGGTTTTCAAGAGTTTTTTTGAAAAATCCGGGGTTTGGGCGATGTATTTTGAATCAACAAGACGGTAGGACTTGCCTGTATGGTGGATATGCACAAAAAATAACAAAGTATTTTGATAGAACCGCCGAAAAAACGCCGCCACACAATTTCTTTGGAAATAAACTTGCTTTTTCGCAGGATTTGTGGTAAAATCAAGACAACTACATAAACATAGGAGGATACTATGAAGAAATTTTTATCCATTGCGCTGGCTGCTTCCATGGTTGCATCCCTTGGGATCGGCTTCGCGTCTGCGGCTGAAGAAGCACCTGCGGGCATTAATGCTACCTACTACAACCTTCCCGGCTACGTGGGCGACATTCTTACCGAGGATGGTTACGGTGCCCGCTGCGGCTATGAGGGCAACAAGCAGTTCGATGCTACCATCGACAAGCTGCTGAATGCGTCCGCTGTCACCGAGACCAAGGAGCATGTAACCAGCGTAAACGCCCGGAACTGGGACTACTACGTCATCAAGTGGACGGGTACCCTGACCGCGAAAGAATCGGGTACCTACACGCTGATCGGCCGCAAGATCGACAACGGCTTTGCCATGAAGGTGGACGGCAAGAAGGTTTACGAGTACTGGGGCGCTTCCCACTGGTTTGACGGCGGAAACGACAGACTTGTGTCCGATAACGGCAGCTTTACCGTTGAGGCAGGGAAGTCCTATCCCGTAGAGATGTACTTCCTGGAGCTGGGCGGCGGTGACGCGCTGGAGATCTTCGCCACCACCAACCCCGGCGACACCAACTCCGGATCCAACATCAATGACGCCTTTACCTTCGACCTTACCGAAGAGATTTACAGAGGCGGCAACGAAGCAACCTCTGCCATTATCGGTACCGGTACCGGCGACCGCGGCGCGGGCAACGGCGGTAACAGCGGTCAGTGCGTCGAGGATAACTTCAGATACCTCGCTTCCATGGACAAGCTGCTTGCCAAGATGAACAAGGGCGAGACCAAGGTCGTGAATACCTTTGCGGAAGCAGTTGTCAACAGAGATTCCTACATCGTGACCTACAACGGCACCATGACCCCCAAGACCACCGGAGACTACACCTTCGGCGCATACGACGTAGACAACGGCTTCTACCTGAACATCGAGGGAACCGTTGCATACGAGTTCTGGGCAGGCGGAACCTGGAATGACGGCGGCGACAATCACGGCAACACCTACACCGAGACCGTCCATCTGGAAGCCGGAAAGAGCTACAACTATGTAGCCGCATTCATCGAAATTGACGGCGGACAGGTTCTGTCGATGAACGCCAAGATCGGCGACGGCGAAACCAAATCGCTCCCCGATCTGTTCACCTTCTCCACCGCTTTCGCGGGATGGGAAGAGATCCGCTCGGCAGAAGGATTTGCCAAGATCGAGAGCAATCTCTCCGGCGCCTACATGCTGATGACCGACATCACCCTGACCGAGGGTCTGTCTGCCGGCAGAGAGGGCAACGTCTTCTCCGGCAGCTTTGACGGCAACGGTCACACCATCACCGTTGACTTCAAGGATACCAATGCCCGTACCGGCGTGTTCTGCACCGCGGGCGGCAACAACTGCGCAATCAAGAACCTGACGGTTAACGGCAATATCACCAGCAATGGTAACTCCTGCGGCGGCGTTGTCGGAACCGCAAAGGGTCAGATCACCTTCGAAAACGTGACTTCTAACGTAACCATCGTCGCAAAGGGCGACTCCGAGGGTTCCTGCGGTAACGGCGGTTTCCTCGGCGCAAACGAGGGCTGCACCATTATCTTCAAGAACTGCGTATCCAATGCCGACGTTACCGGCGTACGTTCTGCTGCCGGATTCATCGGTCTGGTCAGAAATGGCGGCGCGAAGGAAGTCTTTGAGGACTGCACCTTCAACGGCAGCGCACGCTGCACTACCGAATGGTCGGATAAGCGCGCGGCAGGCGGATTTATCGGCATCATGCACCTGGGCACCGGTGACGAGGTTGAAGTCAGCTTCAAGAATTGCGCGTCCAACGGTACCGTAATCGGCGACTATGTGCTGGCATCCGCATGGGTTGGCTCCTACGCAAGATTCGGACATCCCGACAGCCTGCCCACCTTCGAGAACTGCACGCAGACCGCGAAGGTCACCATCAACGGCATCGAGATCTCCAAGATTAACGATACCCGCTATCCCGAGGCTATGGACTCCCAGTCCAGCGGTAAATTGAGCTTTAACGCCGACGAAAAGACCGTTACAGCGGGCACCAATATGGCTATGAACGCCGAGACTTTGGCAGCAGCGATTGCCGAAGGCTACAAGGTTTATGTGAACGGTGTACTGGATGAAACCGCAGTTGTTACCTCCGACGCAAGAGTTCTCAAGGTGGTTTGCAACGATCCTACCGTAACGGAAGGCGAGCTGATCTCGGTTATCGTAATCTTCAATAACGGACACTTCGCAACGCTGGGTCAGAGCTCCGAGGCGACAAGAAGCGAGGACCGCGTGGTCACCTTCACCGCTACCGGCGCAAACGCAAACTCCACGGATCCCGCGAAGAATCTGAACGCATCCGGGGAAGAGCCTCCGAAGACCGATCCCCCCAAGACCGATCCCCCCAAGACTGAGCCCCCGAAGACCGAGTCTCCGAAGACCGAACCTCCTAAGACTGAGTCTCCGAAGACTGAGCCTCCGAAGACCGGAAGCGCAGCCGTTGTGATCGCGGCAGTTGCTGTAGTCTCGCTGGCAGGCGTAGTCGTTGCTTCCAAGAAGAGAGAGCAGGACTGATAAAAATCGGATCAATTCTGATTCGTAAAGAATATGCCGCACGAAAGTGCGGCATATTCCGGTTTTCTGAACAGTATGAGTGGCGGGTATTTTCACAAAGGCTTCCGCAGATCTGAAATTTTCGTAAAATATTGGACGCAGTCAAGGAAAAACAGGACGACAAGATTCACAAAAAATGATAAAATATACCTGTATACAATCGAAGAATCCGAATAAGTATTAGGAGGAGTCATTATGAAGAAACTTTTGTCCGGCATTCTTGCTGTAGTTTTCTGTATGGGATGCCTGTCCCTGTTTCCTGTTGTCGCTTCCGGAAATGCGGGAAGCAACCAAACCCTGGAAGTTGCGAATGCGCAGCAATTAAAAGATATTGTAGCGCAAATCAACAGCGGCGAGCTTGCGGCAGACACAAATATTACCCTGACAGCCGACATCGATTTTAGCGATGTACAAGGCTGGAAGCCGCTCAAAAATTACAAGGGAACCTTTGACGGCGCGGGATTTACGATCAAGAATCTGGCTCACGCGGTTACTATTGCCAACAATGATAACGATAAACTGGACGGCGGCAAGAACACGAAAGAATATGTGATTACGCAATCATCCGAAAGTCAGGGCGCAAATTGCTTCGGTCAGGTCGGTATGGCGCTTCTGGTGGTGAAGGGCGAGGGCGCGACCCTGAAAAACTTCACTCTCAAGGACAGCAGTCTGAATGTAAAAATGAACTTTAACAAGAACTGGCAGCCCTACTACGGCTGTGTCGCAGCATACCTGGACGGTGGCATTATCTCCGGCGTAAAACTGGAAAATGTAGATATGTCGGTATGCAATCAGGCGGGTATCAATCAAGGTTTTCTTGGCTTTGCCGGTCTGATGGCAGGCGTGACTTTGGGCGGTGTGACGATCGAAAACTGCTCCATTGACGCCGACAGCATGTTGGACGCATCCGCAAACAAAAAATTTGATGCTGCCGCGTATGTT
>CAYOON010000035.1:0-8443 GCA_964405595.1 uncultured Lachnospiraceae bacterium
AACTGTGTATATCTATTATATACAGTTATATCAGTTTTGTCAAGAGGGTTTGTGAAAAAAGTCGGAGAATTTTTTGGAAAAGAAAATCAGCGGCGGGGATTTCTCCCTGCCGCCGATTCATTATTCTATTTTTAAAACTTATACAATTCTGTTTATTGATTTTCATCGGCTTTATTTGTATCGTCAACACAAATTTGCATACCGAAAACAGGATTATGCCTGTACTCTTCTTTTTTCTTTTTATAGTATATTTTACATCTAAAATTCTCTAATGCATCATCTATATCATCAAATACTGTTTGATAGACAAGTTTGCTATTGTGTATACCTGTTGATGAAATCTTTACCTCAAAAACCTCTTTGCAAATATCGATAGCTTTCTCCACACATATAGCGAAATTCCCCTTGCCTTCACTTAAAAGTTGAAAGTGGTATTGCTCATTAAGTACCATGTTTCTATATTTTCGAATCGAATCATATACTTTTGAATATGCTAATTTATTTCGAATGTTACGATTGACAAAGAAATCCAAATTCCCATATGCATTATCAAGCTCCCCCAAGTCAATGTCTGCTACAGCAATACAAGAATCAATTACCGCTTGAATATCCTGCCGAAATTTTACCACGGAGGATTCATAATAATTATTTGCATCCATATCGTCATCTTCAGAAAACGGTACTAATCTATTTGCCCTAAACCACGATATAAGATTCTCTTTTGCACTATGTTTTTCCTCAAGAAGCGCTACACCTGTCGAGGAAACCAGTTTTTTAGCGAATACATTGTGATCTTCCTCTACAAGACAATCAAGCATTTTATCAATTGGAACATCTGCATTAAAATATTTAATCTTTCGCAATTTTGAAAGAACTATTCCAGCTTGTTTCCAAAAATACTCCATTGCTGATCGCCGCTCAACATTGTACTCAATAATTGACATAATGAATCCCAGCAGAGAACTACCAAAAATCGCCATTGCAAAATCATACAAAATATTGCTCGGCATTTTAATAAATACAACTGCCAGTATTGCAGAAAAAAATGAACATATCAGCGTAATAATCGATAACCACTTTTTTGCTCTCATATTTTCCCCTATATTTTCACAAATATAAAAAATCTATTTATTCAAACCCCTTATAACCGCCAAATCCCAGCATATACACTGCCATTGCAATAGCCAAATTATCCGATTCGATATTCTGCTCGGAAGCTAGAACTCTTAATTCGTCAATAACCGTATCATGCGGTACAATCGTACCATCAAGGGCTTTTACAACCTTCTCAATCACAGACGGCAGCACCATACACATTTGATAGAAAGCATCGTCCTGACCCGTAACTAACGCATAGAACTGATCGAGACTTACCCTACGGATCAGTTTATGTCCAACCTTCTTTTTATCAACAGTAGTTTCCCATTTAATATTTTGCGAGCGTTGTGCAATCGCTTCCACCAAAAAGCAGGCACAATCATCATCGTTTAAAAGCTGATTTTGCATTTTAATAAAAGTTTTTCCGGCAGAGGCAGAATTCATTGTATTATGTTTGTTCTTCATCTCAACGTAGACGGTATGAACTCTGCCTGCATTCGGAATAACAATACCTTCCGTATTTTCAAAAATAACATCCCAACCGCCTTCTTCTCCATTCGGCGGGACATGACAATTCTTGATATACTGAAAAATACGCTGATGGAAATATCCAATATCGTTGTTGTTGGACTTGTCTCTCTGACGAAAAATCTCATTGCTTACAATCTCTTCCCAAGAAGACTGATAGACAGTCTTATCAAAAATCAGCTTTACAGGATCAATGATATTCTTATTGAACCGCTTCAAATCGAAGGATTCAAGTTTTTCGCCATATTTCTCAATTGTTGCTTTTACATGATTTGTGAAATCTTCTTCACTGATATAATTTAGCGTCCACATTCTAATCTCTCCAATGCTTCCTTGATTTTTAGTGCAATATCATACGCAAGATTAACTGGAACAGCGTTTCCGACCTGCTTATATTGCTGTCCTACACTGCCGCAGAATTGCCAATCATCGGGAAAGCTCTGACACCTTGCGTTTTCACGAACTGTAAACGGACGAGCCTCCAAAGGATGACAGCGATCAGTTTGCTTCTGACTGGGAGAGGTCAGAACTGTCAAAGAAGGCTCGTCAAGACTTAATCTCCGCAGGATTCCTGTTCTTCCGCCTTCCATATACCAACAGCTTTTCATATACTTCTTTGCAATATCTTCGGGAATATCACGCCAGTAGCCACCGGGAGGAACCATTTCGAATATTCTGCGTTTATATTCAGAATAGGATGTACCCTCACTTTTTGGGCAGTCAAGCAAAACATCTCTCAACACAGGTTTATATTTATGCGGTGCGGGGAATTCAAAAGCAATTGTATCCGTCAAATCATTCCGAATGCCTACCGTGATCAGTCTCTCTCTTTTTTGTGCAACACCATAATCCCAAGCATTTAATACTTTTTTGTGAATGGTATATCCGGTACTTTCAAAAATATCGGTAATGGTTTTATAAGTACGACCTCTGTCGTGCGTAAGCAATCCTCTGACATTCTCGAACAAAAACATTTTCGGCTGCAAGCCCTCTAAAAACTTTGCATAATGATAAAAGAGCGTTCCTCGAGCATCTTCCAATCCCAACCGCTTTCCTGCATAGGAAAAGCTTTGACAGGGCGCACCACCTGACAACAAATCAAGCTCCCCCTCGGCAAGTCCGAAATATGCTTTCAGATCAAGGCAGGAAATATTCGCAATATCATCATTGATAACGCGCCAATTCGGACGATTACATTTTAGTGTATCAGCAGCTTCCCTATTCAATTCAACCAGACCCAGCGTATCAAATCCGGCCTTTTCAATACCGAGTGCCAGCCCCCCTGCACCGGCAAAAAGCTCAATTGTTGTAAAAGGCTTCCTTTCACCAGCGAACGGTTTATCCGGAACGATCTCGATAACATCGCCGATACTGCATTGCAATACAGCGCAAATTTTTTCAATGCTTTCAATCGAAACAGTCTCATTCTTGCCAATCCGAGCCATCACATTGAAGCTGATACCCGCCGCTTCTTTGAGTTCGGTTTTGTTCATGTTTTTATCAATAAGGAGCTTCCACAAGTTATTGTAGCATACAGACACCGTATTGCCTCCGCATTCTAAAATTGTTACACAAAAATGGGTTGTCTGTATAATAGCATATTTTCATCAAAAAGTCAACTATTCTCACGAAATCGTTAGAAATTCTTTTTTGCTTACATTTTGATATAGAAGAGCGGCAGGGATTGCTCCCTGCCGCCGAATCATTATTCTATCTCAATCCGCACAATCTCGCGAACCGTGTCCCATTCAAGTACCGCTTTGTCTACCGTAACGGTCAGTTTCGCCGGAACCTCCCCGCCGTCCGTGCCGATCACCCGGGCGGATTTCGCGGAGATCCCGCGCAGCTCCAGCCGCCGCAGGGGCAGACAGCCGCTCCGGCAGTCGATCGTGACGGCATTCCCGTCCCTGCGGTACTGCCCGATCCCGTCCGCCGTGATCAGCGGCAGAATCAGCGGATTCCCCGTCACCGGCGACAGGCACATCGTTCCCGATTCCCGATCCATCGACAGCCCCAGTGCCGCGTCGAGGGTCGCAAAGGAGGACATGGGGCGGGAATAGTGATGCCCGCACTCCCAATGATCCCAGAACAGCCCATATCTTGCCTGCGATTCGTGAATATTCCGCACCAGCTCCTCTGCTTCATCGGTAAGTCCTACCGACAGACACAGGGAGGCAAAGGCGTACCCGATCCCCGTCCAGCGGGCTTCCGCCTGACAGTTTTTGTAGGTCGCCAGCGTGGTCGGATGTCCGTCCGGGCAGGATGCGTTGATCAGCCCCCGCTCCCGGTCGTAGTTGTGGGCAAGGATCGCCCGGATCACCGTGCGGATTCGCTCGTCGCTCATGTTCCGTCCGATCCCCGCCGCCCGCAGGAACCATTCCCCGTCCAGCTGATCGCTCATGAGACTGCCGTCCCTGTCGGTCTCATCCATCCAAAGATCGTAGTATTCGCCGTTCCACAGCTTATTTTCCAGCGAAACCAGCCCGGTTTCGCGGATTTTCTCCCACTTTTCCCGCCGATCAGCGTCTCCGATCCGATCAGCCAGCCGGATGGCGGCGGTCAGTGCCGACAGCCACAGGATAGCAAGATAGGTGGGCGTACCAGAGAAGTTCCACGCGTCATAGGTGTTGCGGCGAGTCTCCCTGTCGGGAAGCCCGTCCCCGTTGCCGTCCAGCGCCTGCGTGGAATCCATCGCCTTGCAGACGGGTTCCCACATTCGGGAAAGATAGCCCGAATCGCCCGTCCAGAGGTAGTCGCGGGCGACCATCAGCACGAACTGCATGTTCATGTCCACCCGATGATAGCCATCGTCCACATGGTAGAGGTCGGGGGTGAAGAAATGATGCACCCGACCGTCCGCCCGCTGGAACTTTGCGCCCATCTCCATCTGACCCTTTTGCAGTTCGGGGAAGAGGGCGAGCAGTCCGAAGGAGGCGTGATAGGTGATGTCGGTGGTGTGGAAGCCGCAGTAGCCCAGCCCCTCCCGGATGCCGAACTTCCCGTCGGCAAGCCACCAGGTGCATTTCACCAGCGTGGCAAGATGGGACGACCAGCAGTCGGGATAGACCGTCGGCATGGTCGTATCGAAGAGCAGATCGGCAAATTCCACCGCCCGATCGGCGATTTCCGACCGATTCTCCCGCAAAAAGCGGTTCACATCGGCGGCATCCTTGAAGCGATCGCCGTAGAAATGCCCCAGATAGCGTCCGTCGGTGCCGATATGGTCGGGGAAATACCACGAATAGACAAAATTCACCCCGTCCCGCCCTTTCGGGGAGAGATTGACGGTCGCCGACAGCGCGCCGGAGCCGAAGGGGATCTCGTCCCGCCGTGCCAGACGCTCCATCTGCCCGTAGCAGGCCTCCAGATAGGCGATTTTGTCCGCCCGATCCGAAGGGAAGGAGGGATACAGCTTTCGCACCCGATCCCGGATCGCCGCGGCGAAGGGGTATCCGGCGATTTCACCGCACAACTCGGTCAGACGCTCGTCGGACAGCTCTCCGAGCGGGGTTTCCGCTCTTTCGGGCGGAACTTTGGCGTCGCTGTCGGGGATTTCGCCCCTTTCGAGGAAGTCGAAAAGCAGTGACTCCTGCACCACGCCGAAACCGGAGTAGGAGACGTATTCCCGCAGGTATCGCTTATAGTCGGCGGTGAGCAGATGCCGCTGTGATCCGCCCGAGACCGACAGGCAGACCCCGTTTCTGCCGCTTTCGGCGGACAGCGCGAGGGTATCGCCCGTGCGAATCCCCCGGTTGACCCGATCCGAGCCGCCCAGAAATTCGGACTCACATCTGCACAGCAGATCGGCGCGGATCGGGCGATCAGTTTTATTTTCGATTGTGAAATCCAGATAGAACCCCGGCGTTCCCGACAGTGGGGCGTTATGGGGGACGAAGGGCGCGATCGCCCGCATCCGCACCGATACGGGCAGATCGTCATCCAGATAGGCAAGCTCGCAGACCGGGAATCTGCCGTCAAACTCGATGGTGTCGATCGGCTTGCAGGCGGAGTACATCCGATAGGTGAACTCGTCGTCGGGGGTACGCATCGAGAGCTTACGGAGCAGTACCCTGCCCTGATCCTCGGTACGAACCCAGAAGGACAGACTGCCGGTATAGCCCTCGCCGTCGTCCACCTCCGCCTCTCTTGCGCATTCTGCCCAACGGGGCGTATTGTAGATCTGCCATGCGTGGAACTCCCCGTCCGGGCGCAGCTCCACCGATCCGGTACCGATCCCGCCCAACGGGATCCCGGACATATGCTCCTTATGTGCCGTGATTTTCACTGATTTTGCTCCTTTTTCTTGTGATAGACATATTTTACCATGTTTCCCGCCGATTGTCAATAGACTTGTTCGGTTGTCGAGCAAGTCTATTGTGCCGTCACAAATTTCCCGCAAAATGCGCGCTTGACAGATCAGCACCCTTGACAGGGTGCGGCGAATCTGCTATAATGGAAAAAACGCGATAAAGGAGATTATTTCCATGTCCGAATATACCCTTCTTGCCGTAGGCAACAGCTTTTCACAGGACGCGCTCCGCTATCTGCACGATTTCGCGGCGGCGGGCGGCGTCGATCTCACCTGCGTCAACCTGTACATCGGCGGATGCCCTCTGGAGCGGCACCTAAGCAACCTTGAGAACCGCATCCCCGATTATCTTTACGAGCTGAACGGCTTCTCTACCGGCAGAATGGTAAGTGCGAACGACGTTCTTGCCGAGCGGAAGTGGGACTTCATTATGACCCAGCAGGCAAGCCACGACAGCGGGCTGTGGGAAACCTACCAACCTCATCTGGATCGGGTACAGGAGTACTTCCGTGCCGCCGCGCCGGGGGCGAAGCGACTGCTGATGAAGACGTGGGCGTACGAGATCGACAGCAGTCACGACCGATTCCCGCGATACAACCGGGATCAGGGACTGATGTACGAGCGTCTGTCCGGCTGTTACGCCCGTGCCGCCGCCGAAACGGGACTGCCACTGATCCCCTGCGGGGAGATCATCCAACGGCTACGGAAGAAGCCGCCCTTCCGATACGAGATGGGCGAACGGTCGCTCTGTCGGGACGGCTTCCACATGGATTTCGTCTACGGGCGCTATCTGCTGGCGGCGACTATCTTCACTTTCCTGTTCGGGGGCAACATTATGGAGAATCCGTTCGTACCCGAGGGAGCGGATCCCGAAATTCTGGCAGTGATCAAGCGGGAAATCGCGGATTTCGTGCGATAAGCACATTCTACAAACGATCTATGCAATCGGCTTACAAAAAGGAAGGTACACATATGAATCAGCAAGAATTGATCGAAATATTTGAAAAATACTGCAAAAAACTGCGAATTACGCCCAATTGGGACGTACAGCTGCGCTTTGTCGAAGATCCGTCGTGGCACAAAACCGGGGATTTCAAGATCGACTGCACCGACAGAAAGGCGATTCTGCTTCTGAACGCCGCAAATCCCAAGCGGGAGAATTTGGAAGAGGTGATCGTCCATGAGCTGATGCACATTAAACTATATCCGCTGGATCAGGTGACGGAATCGCTGATCGTCAGCCACTTCGAGGAAGGAACGGGCGCATACAATTTCGCCTATCGGCAGTTTTTCACCGCGCTGGAGCAGACTGTGGAGGAACTGGCGAAATGCTTCCTGCTTGAGTTTGGCGAGGACAAGGAATTCTCCTACGGCAGGTGCGACAAAATGCAATCATTTAACGACCTTTATGAGGGTCTCAAGAATCTGGAGTGAGTTTTATGGAAATCAGAATCATCGACGAATTCTCCAAGGAGGACATCCGCCTGAAAAACGAACCGTTCCCACTGTGCGGGAGAATGGTTCCCACCTATAAGGACGAGCAGTGGAGCTATGAAGTCCGCCGATTCCCGGAAAGCGAGATTTCCGAGACCTGCTTTCCCGAAGAAAACTACGACTTTGACGCCATGAAAGAGAACAGCGTTTTTGTCGGCGCGTATGATGCGGGAAAGTGTATCGGACTGGCGATCTTGCAGGATGCCATGTTCAAATATCTGTACCTGTACGATCTGAAGGTCTGTGGAGAGTACCGTCGGCAGGGTGTCGGACGGGCACTTCTGGAAAAGGCGAAGGAAGTCGCCATTTCGAGGGGATACAGAGGCATCTACACCATCGGGCAGGACAGCAATCTGAACGCCTGTCTGTTTTATATAAAGTTGGGATTTGCGATCGGCGGATTTGATAATCGCGTTTACACGGGAACCAGTCTGGAAGGCAGCGGCGATATTTTGTTCTATCTGGACTGCTGAAACCCAATCAGTACCGTTTATAAGGGGGTCATTTTAAATGGAACGCAGAAAATACGCAGTAGTAATCTTCCCTAGCTTTTCCTTGCAGGAAATAACTTGCTTAACATCCTGTTTATCTGTTTGGTTCGGCGAGGAAATTGACATTCTTGCAAGCGAAATGAAACCATACACAAGCGAGGACGGTTTTCAAGTTATCCCCACCAAAACCATGGATGAAATACAACCGTCCGATTATTCGTGCATCATTCTTCCGGGAACGATCTATCCTCTGCACGCGTTGTACGACGACAAGCTGATTGATTTCTTGCGCAGGGGAAAGGACTGTTCCACCCTGTTTGCGGCGATTTCTTCCTCACCCATACTGCTATCAAAAGCAGGTGTATTGGACGGCAAAGACTTCACCGCAGGATATTTTATGCAAATGACCGAGGTATTCTCGTATATTGACAAATCCCACTTTGTCCACAAACCCGTAGTCGAAAGCGGCAATGTAATTACCGGTATCGGCATGTTCTACAGAGAATTTGCCGAACGTGTGTTA
>CAYOON010000035.1:8453-10680 GCA_964405595.1 uncultured Lachnospiraceae bacterium
CGACATCGGCAGCAATTTCATGAATACTGCCGGATGCGAATATACTGAATCGGAGCTGACCTTTTATTGGACAGACGAGGAATTTAAAGAGTTTTTGGAAGAATTAAAAGAATTCACCGAATAAATCATACCGATGGAGCCATACGAATATGAGTATATGCGTAATTTCATTCAGCTCGCGAATGAACGGAAATTGTACGAAAATCAGCGAACTTGTTTGTTCGCTACTACCCGATGCAAAACGCTACGACTTTTGCGATTTCGAGATTCATCCCTGCGGGAATTGTAATTATGAATGCTTTGCACAAAGCAGCAACTGCCCGTGGATTCACGATATGGAATACGAGCTTCTTGACGAGGTAACAAAAAGCGAACTGACCTATTTTATCCTGCCGAATTATTGCGATTATCCGTGCGCGAACTTTTTCATCTTTAACGAGAGAAGTCAGTGTTATTTCCAAAATAACGGAGATTTGCTGAACGCATATGAGCGAGTGCCCAAAAAAGTGATTGTGGTGAGCAACACGAACGAGGAGAATTTCAAAACGGCATTGTCCTATCATGCCGAAAATGAACCGAAAATGCTCTTTTTATCCGCAAAGAAATACGGCAAACGCAGCATTGACGGCGATTTGCTGACGTCAAAGCAAGCTGTCGCCGATTTGAAGCGGTTTATTCTGGAAAATTGACAGCGAATTATCCGGACAACCTACAAAATACACCCATTTTCGACGGCAGGTTATGATAAAATAGGATAACAGGAACAGGAGAAGACCATGGACTGGAGAAAAATCCCGAAAATAGACGCGCACATACATATTTTACCGCCGGATCGGTTGAATCTGTTTCGCCAGTCGCCGGAAAATCCATGGGCACATGCGGATATCGACGAATTCCTGCGAATTATGGACATGTACAATGTGAAAAAGGCGATTCTCATGCCCATCAACGACGGAAGAACGTACTATTCGGACGCGGATCAGACAAACCGTTGGCTGGGCGAGATTCAAAAGCAATATCCCGGCAAGTTTTACGCCTTTGCCGACGTGCTGAAGGAAGGTTCCTATTTTTACGAAGATACGCCGTATATACTGGAACAGGCGGTCAGGGAATACGGGTTGAAGGGGCTGAAGCTTCATCCGTCCAACCTGAATCTGGACGCGGACAGTCTGGAAATGGTTCCGGTACTGCGTAAAGCGGCGGAGCTTGGCGTTCCGGTGACGGTTCACGCCTATCCCTGCCAAGTGGGATTCCACGACAACTGCGCGCCGGACAAGATCAACAAGATGATCCGGATTTTCCCGGACGTTACCTTTATCACGGCGCATATGGGCGGCATGAAGTGGCAGGACGCCGTTACGGGATGCGGTTTCGTTGATATTTCCGCCGTTTTGCCCGAATTCATGAATCTGTACGGGATCGAACAGACGAACAGGATCCTGCGGCGGTTCGGCGCGGACAGGCTGATTTTCGCCACCGATTATCCCGACGTGCGGTTCACGAAACCGGAGGAAATCTACGAAACCTATTGCGATATTCTGAATCAGATGGATTTCACCGAGGAAGAGGCCGAGAAAATCGCCTACAGCAATATCGAAAAAATATTGGGGATTGAGAATTGAATTCCGGTTGGCTTGGAATTCACGGTAGTGATAGTATGATAAATATCAGAGTAATGACCATCGAAGACTACGACGGTGTATACAATTTATGGATGAACACGCCCGGAATGGGACTGAACACAACGGACGAAAGCAGGGACGGAATCGAGAAATACATAAAGCGCAATCCCACGACAAGCTTTGTCGCGAAAGACGCGGGGGAAATCATCGGCGTGATCCTATCGGGACATGACGGACGCAGAGGCTATATCTATCATACTGCCGTGCTGCCCGATTACAGAAATCAAGGAATCGCAAAAAATCTTGTCAATCATGCGATGGATGCTTTGGAAAAAGAGGGCATAAACAAGGCCGCGCTTGTAGCTTTTAAAAGAAATGAACTCGGAAACGGCTTTTGGGAAAATATCGGATTCACGGTTCGGGATGATTTAGTGTATCGGAATAAGAATATACACGAACTCGAACGGATTGATACATAACCCGTTAGAACAGCGAAAGGGCGGCAAACTGCCGCCCTCGTAAGTAGATACGATTTTCGCTTATTTGCCGAAGTACCGTGCCAGCAGAGCTTCGAAAGCCTTGCCGTGACGGGCTTCGTCGCGTGC
>CAYOON010000036.1:0-10661 GCA_964405595.1 uncultured Lachnospiraceae bacterium
GTCGGGAAAGATCGGCTCCGAGGACGCAGCGCTCCAGCACTTGATTCCGGGGGTGATCTTTGCCTTGATTCCCAGCTTCCGGGGATTCAGCGCCTTCACGGAAAGATTTTCCAGCGCGGGGATTGAGATCGGCGTAACCCGGTCGCCCTCTCCGTCCACGGGACAGCTTCCCTTGTACTCCAGCGGAACCGTCAGCGAGCGGACTTTGTCCTCCTCGTCCACGAAGAGCAGCGAGCAGTTCAGTACGCCCTCGTACATCGCTTTATTTCCTTCCATGTATACCTGTTCGGGGTGCAGTTCCCCGCCGAACCATAAAATTTTCTTCAAATCCCGATAGGTATCGGGCAGAATTACGTCCTTCGAACAGTCGCAGCCCGACCCGGGCTTTTCTCCGCTGCGAATCCGGATTTCTCTCTCGTTTTGCTGATTTTTCAAATGATTCGCTCCTTTTTCCGTTTTTGTCGATTGTCGATGGCAATCGTATGTAGAGTCATTCTATGCGCGCCCTTTCCAACTTATGCACCGTTTTTCAGTCGTCGCTGTCAGAAGGAATCGGCTTGCCGGAAAGTCCCATTCCGATTTTTTCCAGCGCGGATTTTTCGATTCTGCTGACGTAGGATCTCGAAATCCCGAGCTTCCCCGCAATCTCCCGCTGGGTCAGCGGCGCTCTGCCGTCCAGCCCGTACCGCAGACTTACGATAGTGCGCTCCCTTTGCGAAAGATGCTCTCTGATGATCCGTCTTGCCTTCTCGCTGCTGATCTTCACGAAAAGATCGTCGGCAATGGTGTCCTCCACTGCCAGAACGTCGCTCCAGGTCAGCGGATTGCCGTCCTTATCCACGTCGATGGTCTCGGACAGCGATACGTCCCCAAGCGTCTTTTTCTGCGCCCGGAAGTACATCAGAATCTCATTTTGCAGGCACTTTCCCGCATAGGTCGCGAACTTCGTCCCGTTCTCCACCTTGAAGGAGTCGATGGCCTTGATCAGCCCGATGGTTCCGATGGAGATCAGATCGTCCTGAGCGGCGTAGTTGGTGTAGTATTTTTTGACAATATGCGCGACCAGCCGCATATTGTGCAGGATCAGTTCCTCGCGCGCCTTTTCGTCACCCTGCGCCGCCCGCAGAAAGTATTCCCGCTCCTTGTCAGGCGGCAGAGGCGGCGGGAAACTGCTCTGCTCCTCCACCCGCAAAAACAGACAGAACACGTCTGCCAACATCTGTAAAATTCCCATAGATATGACCATCCCTTTCTGTAATACCGGAAGTTTGGTGTCGATTTCGGCTTTGCCGAAATGGTTGTCGGAAGACAACCAAGACACAAAACTTCCAGTCTGAAAAGCCGCGCTTTTCAGACTTTCAGTCCTCCGGTTCTTTTGTTCTCTATTCTATGGATCAGAACGTCAAAGTAGACTTTTTGGGAATATTTTGTAAAATCTTGCTCCAAAGCCTTTACGAACATCCGAAACTGTGCTAAAATAAGGCAGAAACACAAAATCGAAGGCAGTTTGAAAGAAATCAAAGATTCCTTTCAAACACAAGTTTTTGACTTAAATGGCTTACGCCATTTATTTCGCCTAAAGGCGAAACCGTCACAAACTCGCAGCTTCAAGAAAGGTATAGGCAAATTTATGCGCATCGGAGCATTGGATATAGGATCGAATTCCGTTAAAATTACGGTTTTCAAGCAAAAAGGCAGGAAGCTGAAAGAGATCGGCAGAAAAAGCATCACGGCGGGACTGCTTTCGAACATCCGGGAGGGAAAACTCACCGAGGATGGCTATCGGATTCTGCGGGAGGCGCTGTCCGAACTGCTGGGGTATGCCGCGAAGCAATCCTGCGAGCAGGTATACCCCTTTGCGACCGCATCCCTGCGGGCGGCGTCCAACGCGCCCGAGGTGATCGGACGGATCCGGGACGAGTTGGGGCTTACCATCGACCTGATCGCGGGCGAGCGGGAAGCCGAACTGACCTTCGGCAGCTTCCGGCAGAAATACCCGGATTTTGCCGACGGAATCCTGCTTGATATGGGCGGCGGCAGCACCGAGGTTATCGGATTCGCCGATCGGAAGATCGTCCGCCGGGTCTCCCTGCCCTTCGGCGCACTCTCCCTGCACAACCGATTCGTGAAAAACATCCTCCCCACCCCCGAGGAGGCGGACGCGGTCCGAGATTTCGTAGCAGAGACGCTGAAATCCGCCGATTTCGTGGGAGATTTCGGCTCGTCGCTCTATCTCAACGGCGGATCGGGCAAATGTCTGGTCAAGCTTTGCGAGGAATCGGACGCGGGTCTCCCGTTCGTACTGGAAAAATCCTTGCTGAACGATGTCAGCGGGAAAATTCTCGCCTGCGATCCCGGGATCAAGGCGCTGCTGCTCCGGCGGATCCCCGAGCGGGTTCACACAGTTCCCGCGGCACTGATCGCGCTGCTGGTGATTCTGGAAAAGATGTCGGCAGATCGACTGACCGTCACCGACGCGGGGGTAAGAGAAGGCTATCTGCTTGAAAAAATACGGGAGGAGGATCAAACATGATTCGGGAATCGGAAAAGTTCGCCGACAGCAACCTCATGGAGGGGATGGTCTCCTTCCGCGCCGTGATCGCCGGGATCGAATCGGGCGTATCCGACCGGCGGGTGGAGCGTGTGCTGTTCGACAAGGAGAAAATCAAGTCCCAAGGGCGCAATCTCTCCTACATCCGCGCCAAGAGCTATCAGTACGGCTTTGAAATCGAATACACCGACCGGGCATCCATCGACGCCCTCTGCATCGGGGAGAGCCACGGCGGGATTCTGACCGTCTGCTCGCCCCGGAATCTGCGGTCGCTGTCGGCAGACTGGATCCGGGACAGAAAGATCTGCTTCTATCTGGACGGCATCGAGGATCCCTACAATTTCGGATACGCCCTGCGTTCGCTGTACGCCGCCGGGGTGGACGGGATCCTGCTTCCGCCCCGCAACTGGATGTCGGCGGCAGGCGTGGTCTGCCGGGCATCGGCGGGCGCATCCGAGCAGATTCCCATGGTGGTCTGCGATCCGGGGAGCATCCTGCCCCTTTTCAAAGGGGAGGGATTCCGGGTGATCTGCGCCGATCTGCCGAACTCTGTCCCCATGTGGGAATCCGATCTGCGCGCTCCGCTGCTGATGATCGTCGGCGGAGAGAAGCGGGGGATTTCGTCTGCCATCCTCTCGGGCGCGGACGGGATTGTGCGGATCGACTACGGCAGAGACTTCCCCGCTGCCCTCTCCGCCGCCTCCGCCGCGACGCTCTTGGGATTCGAAGTACTGCGACAGAATCGGGGGTAAGGAGAAAGCATATGAAATTTGAAAGATTAAACCAAGATAATGTAGAAGACTATATCGCATATTTAAAGATTGCCATGCGTGAAGAGCCGGACATGATGGTCGCCGAAAAAATCGACGAACAAGGTATAAAAAGCAGGATTTCCGATCCGTTTTATAACAGAACAACATCTATTCTCGCAAGAGAAGATGAGAAAATAGTCGGACGGATCGAATATCACTTTTACGGCTGTATGCAGGACGGACACAGGATGGCATATGTAGATTGGGTTTATGTCTTGAAATCGTACCGGCATAAGGGAATCGCGCAGATGCTGTTTGCGGAGTTTGAAAAGGATTGCGCGCAGAATAATATTAACCAGTATTATTTAATCCGCGCCAGAAACGAAGATGCGGACAGGTTTTACAGTAAATTCGAAAATGCCCAGTTAAGTGAGACGCCTATTTTGCGGAAAAATCTGAAAGAATAACATCACCGGAGGTGGACTATGATGGATGAAATATCGCTCTGTATCATGACCCGGGAGCACTGCCATGCGTTATATAAGGATTGGGAAAATGATCCCGCCAGCTATATGGATATGAATCTGTTCGCACCGTACAAATATGATGAAAACAAGGTAGACAGGTATTTTGATTCAAAGCAAAACCCGAACCGTGTTCTCTTCGCGATTCTGAAAGACGGCAAGCCAATCGGAGAGCTTCATCTAAAGCAGATCGACTGGCAAAAGAAAGAATGTACTTTAAGTATCCATATGCAAAATGATACCGTAAAGGGGCATGGCTACGGAACCGAGGCGGAGCGGCTCGCCGTTCAGTATGCTTTTGACGTTTTGGGAATGGTTGCGGTAAACGCTGACACGGTCATCAAAAATACCCGCAGTCAGCATGTGCTCGAGAAAGTCGGGTTTCAATTTATTAGAGAAGAAAACGGGTTCAAGTATTATCGCTGCGAGCGAAATTATCAGCGGATAGGCAAATCGGGGTTTGTAATACACAATATGAAAAAAGATAAATACACTATTTGTGATGAGTGTGGAAGCGAATATCTTGAATCGAGTTCCCAAATGGTAGCATTATGTCCGGAATGCTCGCATATTTTGTATGGTTATCCGAATTGCAATCATATCTTTAAAGACGGAAGATGTATATATTGTTATTGGGATGGAAGCAGAAGTGAATATATAAAGAAGCTCATTGGCGACGATTGAACAGAAAACTTCTCATTTATCGGAAAATTGAACAACGTGAATTTAGCAGAAAGAGGGAAATAGAATGGAACGTCGTCAGCTCAATGAAATCTATAGAAAACTAGATACGAAAGCTCGTGAGATCAGCAAACTTCTTCATTGCACCTTCAGCTATTACAATGGGCATTATTATCGGAATGAATCAGGTGATTATGAGATGGATTATTTCCCGATCCCGGTTATCACGATTAAGGGTGTATGCGATATTGAAATAGCGTTGAACCAAATTTCTATTACCGCAAAATTACCGAGAGATAAAGCGATTTCTTATGATTATAAAAAAGTGAAACCATACAGTTTCGAAGCCTACGGCGTAGAGAATTATTTAGACGACTTCTATATTGCTGGAAATACAATAGAGACTATGATCGAGAAAATAATGAAAAGCGAGGAAGAAAACATTTTCTTTTCATTTTATTTCCCATATGACGTGAATTCCGGCACCGTATGTGAATTCGTGCAGTTCATTCGTACAGAGGGCTTTTTCTATTAAAACCCGCAGTTCGGTTTTTTCGAAAATTATTGACATTTCCTGAAAAATATGCTATCCTGACAGCATAAATACAATGTTCAAACAGTTGTAAAAATAAAAAAACGGAGGAAGATTTAAATGAATGTACAGAATACACAGCATCCGCAGGAAACTATCATTAAAACTTATGACTATAACGGAATTGCCGTTGATCTGGTTGAATGGCACGACACTATCTGGTGTGGAAAAATCGGCTATGCAGACAACAATGCCGATGAACCGAATGTAGAAAAAATCATGGAAGATTTCATGGCTGTTTCCGCTGTACCGAACGGTCGTGAAGAGAATTGGGACATTTGCATGAGCTTGAATTATCTTTCAAGCAACCGATCGAGTGGCGTAATGTTCGGATTTCTTGTTTCAAGCGACGATCAGCCGAACCAGTATGATATTTACAAGGTTCCCTCCGCAAGATTTCTTCGGATAAGGATGTGTGATGAAACCGCCAAGGCAGTTGGACAGGATCCGTGGATGGGCGGTATTCCTCCTTATCATTGGATCGGAGAGCAAATCGCCCCCGAACTCGGCTATACTTACGGCAGTGACACACTTCCGATCATTGAGTATTACGGTTTCTTCAACCCTGAAACGGGTACGCATGCGTATTGTTATTTGTATGTTCCGGTAAAGGAAGCAACCGCACTGGAATAAAATAACAGCCCTTTCACCAACCTAAAAAAACGGCATATGCTATCACAAAAACCCAAAAATTGGAGTGGTAGCTATGCCGTTTTTCCCGTCTGAAAAGGCGGTTCATTTTAAATCGATTGAATATCGCTATTTTGACCCCGATCGCGCGTCGATCGAACTTCCATCCGATGCCGAGATCACCATCCTCCGGGGCGGAAGCTCCGGACAGCGGGGACGTCTGCTCTCCGCCGCTTGCAGAGAGGCCATCAACCGCGATCTACCTGTCGTCCTCTGGCAGAGTCACAACCGGATACACCCCATCGCCGCGATTCTCGGAGAGCGGATCTGCCTCCTGACTGAGCCGATCGACGCTCTGCCCCTTCTGCGGGAGGAAGTTTCGCTCTCCCCGCTGATCGACCGGGACGCGCTGTCCCATCGCAAGGCGGAACTGTCCGAGCTTGCGGGCAAGATCGCCCGTTTGCAGGATCATTACGGGATGCTCCGATCCGCCGATCTCTCGCTGGCATCGCTGGCGCACACAGCAGTGGAACCCTGCCTGCTGTCGGAAAAGCTATCCGCCTTTTGCGGACGGCTCTTCGACAAGCTGCGTCTGCCCACCCATCCCACAAAATCGCCCTGCGATTTTGGAAAATCGCAGGTTCGCGTTTGCGTCTCGGCACCGGGACGGGAAATTCCCGCCGATCCGGGCGTGAAAGCGGCTGTCCGGATCGGCGTCTCGGATCGGGTGGGGATCGGCGGACTGCTGCTGGATCGGATCTCGGCAGAAGCGGAACGCCGGGGAATCGAACAGCGGATCTACACCGACTTTGCAGACGTCGCCGTCGGGATCTACTTCCCTGCGGGCAGACTGTATATCGGCAAACTTGCCGACGGCGGATCCGCGGTCGAAAAGGACGGAAAAGCGATCAACTGCGGGCGTTTCGTCTCTAAAGAAGGATCGCGGCAGATCCGTCCGATGCTGCGGAGCATCTACGCTCAACGGCAGGAGATCGGGCGGCTGATGGACGATCGGCGCAAAAAAATCGCCGATCTTATGGGAAAGATCGACGAAATTTATGATTCTGCTGTGAAATCCGGCGATTTTGCCGATTTTGAAAAGGATCTGCTGATCTCGCTCTTTTGCAGATAAATCAGCGGACAGGGGCGGTGACGAAGGCCTCGTAGCCCTTGGTTTTCAGGTATTCGCAGGTCGCCTCGGCACGGTCGAGATCGCCGAAGATCCCAAAAACCGACGGGCCGCTGCCGCTCATCAATGCCGCTAACGCGCCGCCTTGGAGCATCGCGTTCTTGGCAAAGCCCACCATCGGGCGCAGTGCGGGGACGATCCGCTCGAAAGCGTTATACAGACGGTCGCAGACCTCGCCTGTGTCTCCGCGGGTGAGGGCGTCCGCCATGTCTGCCCCACTGATCCGCGACGGAGCGGCGTCCAGCGCCTGATAGGCCGCCTTGGTGGAGACGCTCTCGCCGCCTTTGGCGACGACGATGGTATACTCGGGGGAAAGCGCAGGCAAAGGGGTCAGGATTTCGCCGATCCCCTCGGCTCTTGCGCAGCCACATTTCATACAGAAGGGGACGTCGGCGCCTAAAGTCCTGCCGATTTCCAGAAGGCGATCCTGCGGGATGCCGGGAAGCATCCGGTCGAGGGCGATCAGCACCCCGGCGGCATCGGTGGAGCCGCCCGCAAGGCCGGCGGCGATGGGGATTTTCTTCTCGATGGAGATGGCGATGTCCAGATCGTGCCGATCCAGCTCGTCAAGGAAGCGCTCGGCGGCGCGATAGGCGATGTTTTTGCTGTCGGTGGGCAGGGTGGGATTGCTGCAAGTCAGCGCGATCTTCCCGCTGCCGTCAGAGAGATCCACCCGGACGGTGTCGCAGAGGTTCACCGACTGCATGATCGAGTCAATATTATGATAGCCGTCCGGACGAAGATCGAGCACCTCCAAAAAGAGGTTGATCTTCGCGGGGCAGAAGACTGTTTGGGTTTGCGTCATGGTAATTCCCTTTCTATGGGTGTTTCGTTATAAAACAGAGTAAATTTTTACATTTGAAATGCGGTAATCCAAAAACAGATTGCAGACAAAAGAGCTAGCGGAGTCATTATGTACTTTTCCTTTTTGCTTTTTGAAAACAAGTTCATAATTGTATTCAGCGACAAATAAGCGGCAAACACAAAACAAATGATTTTGGTGGTTTTCATTGAGAATAACAGAGAAATATATCCCCCTGCCTGCAAAACAAATACAATCGCACACACTTGAATAACAAGTGAAAAAAGTGCCATAATTCTAAGCTTTACCGGCAGGATTCTATATTGTCCTCCCATTGTAAGTTCACCCAAAGGAAATCCCAGAATTAAAAGAACGTTTATTACAATTATAATAAAAAACAAAATTGCGGCAATTATTGCAAACATCAACGCGTCTCCAATACCTATAATTTGGATAATCTATTCAGCCATTATTTTATCCACTTCAGCAGCACATTCCGTTTGATCCGCACGGCATCGTGGGGGCAAAGCTCCTGACAGCAGAAGCAGCGGATACAATCGCCTTTGTGGATCGTCGCCAGATGTTTCTCCTTATCCAGCGTAATCGTGTGCTTGGGGCAGGATCGGACGCACTCGCCGCAACCGATACAGACCGATTTATCCACCACCGGCGACGGCTTGAATATCCGCAGAAACTTTGCGTTAGCAAGTACGCTGGTCACCTGAATGGACGAGTCGGGCAGGACAAAATCCTCGACCTTCACGTCCTCGATCCGCTCTCCGATCACCCGCAGATTCGCGGGATCGAAGAATCCTCGCTCCTCGGCGATTTCGAGCATCTTTACCCTGCCCTCCATGCAGAGGATCCGCTGACAGACCGCGTCCACCGCGAATGGATTCCGGGACGCCGCCACGATCCCGATCTTCCGGGGCGAGCCGTTGGTAGGGCCGTTCCCCTCCATGCCGACGATCCCGTCCACGATGTTGATCGTCTCCGCTCTGCTGCACAAAAATCCGCACAGATCCACGATCATCCCCGAAAAGTCGGTCAAATCGGGGAATCTGGCGTGCATTTCGAACTTTTCCGTTCCCGGGACGGTGCCGAAATAGTTTTTCGTCGCCGCAGACATCATGGTCAGACCATGGGATTTGAGCTTGCACAGATTGACGATCACGTCGGCTTCCGCGATGGGCTTGATAATATGGAACATCTTGGACAGACGTCCTTCGGGAGCCTCCAGCATCACGGCGGAGGTATCGTAGTTCAGCGGGACGCCCGCACGTCCGGCGGCATCGGCGATCCCGCAGCCCCGATAGGTTACGCCATAGGCGTTGCGCAGCGCCGATTCGGTATACAGACCGCCCGGGCTCTCGGCAATCAGAAGATCGTCCGCGCCTCTTTCCCGCAGGACGGCGGCTGCCGCCTCCAATACGGCGGGATGGGTGGTTCCGCCCAGCGCGGCGTCCATCTTCCGGACGAGATTGGGCTTGATAACTACCCGTTTCCCCCGGAAAAAACCTTCCGGCAGCTCCATCTGATCAAAAAACCGGGAGAGCAGCGTTTTCAGAGCCTCAACGTCATAATTTTCCTGCTTTTCCAAGCAGATTACAGCATTTTTATCGAGCATAACAGCCTCCGTTGCCTAAGTTGCAACTATTATAGCATCTTTTGAAAAAAATTGCAAGAACTTTTGCCGTAGATCTTGATTTTTTGTTGAAAATGTTGTAGAATAGGATCAACAATCGACTATGCGATAACGTCCTGATTTTTCGGACAACCTTAGGAGGGATTTTTTTGAAATTCAACAAGAAGTATACCACAATCGCATTTTACGCCTGTCTGGTCATTCTGTTCGCCGTGGTCTGCGTCCATTTTCTCCTGCAGCTGGGCGAGGGACGCTTCTCCGCTCTGGCGAACTCGATCAGCGGAATTCTGCTGACCATCTTCATTGGCGCGGTCATCGCCTACATTCTCAACCCGATCGTCAATCTTTTCGAGTACTGCGTGTTTGTCCGAGCATCCAGCCGCAAAGAGATGTTCCGGTTAAAGCGGGAGGCCAAGGCAAGAGGAGAGAAAATCTCCTTTTCCGACAGTCTGCTCCTTTCCAGAGAGCATTCCATCGGACTGCGCCGGAAAAAATACGAGCAAAAGCTCGAAAATTTAGAAAAGAATCCCTACCGCAAGATCGGCGGACTCAAAATTAAACGCAACAAGCCCAAATTCAAGGCGCATCCCTTCCGCGGACTGTCCGTCCTCTGCACATTCATTGTCTTTATCGGAATTCTGACGCTCCTGATCATGGCTGCAGCGCCCCAGATTGAGGAGACCATCTCCCGAGTCGTCAAAATGATTCAAACCTTTGATCTGAACGGATTTATCGCCAAGATCCAGAAAAACGAGACCCTTTCAAAGGGCTACAACTTCGCCATGGAGCAGGGCTTTGATCCAGCATCCCTTCTGGATCATCTGAAGGATTGGCTGTTAGGATTCGTCCGTGATCTGCCCAATCTGCTGTATACCGCCTTCTCAAAGACATACGACGTGATCTACTCCTTTGTAATCGGTCTGATTCTTGCCATTTACTTCCTGTTCTCCAAGGATATGCTGCTGGAGCAGTTCCAGAAGCTGATTGACAGCTTCCTGCCCGCAGGCGCGTGCCGCTGGATCCGTTTCGTGGTTACCGAAATTGACGAGAAGTTCGGTAAATTCATCGAGGGCAAGATTCTGGACTCCGCCATCATCGGCGTTCTGGCCTTCATCCTGTTCTTGATCTTCAAAGTTCCCTTTGCGGCGCTGATCGCGGTGATCGTCGGCGTTACCAACATCATCCCCTTCTTCGGTCCCTTCATCGGAGCGATTCCGTCGGCGCTGATCATTCTGATCGCGGATCCCTCCAAGGTGATCCTGTTCATCATTCTGGTAGTCGTTCTCCAGCAGCTG
>CAYOON010000037.1:0-10596 GCA_964405595.1 uncultured Lachnospiraceae bacterium
GAAGACCTCCGAATTCGTCTTCCGGGAAGGTCCCGTTTTCACGAACATCCTGCTGGCCGATGAGATCAACCGTACAACGCCCCGAACCCAGTCCGCACTCCTGGAATGTATGCAGGAGGGTCAGACCACCGTGCCCGGCGTAACCCTGTCGCTGCCCACCCCCTTCTTCGTCATCGCCACCCAGAACCCTATCGAGAGTCAGGGAACGTTCCCGCTCCCCGAGGCACAGCTGGATCGATTCTTCCTGCGGATCTCGCTGGGCTATCCCGAACAGTCGGCGGAAAAGCAGATCCTCTCCCGCTACGGCTCGGATGATCCTCTCGCTTCGCTGAAACCGGTCTGCACCGGAGCCGAGCTTGCCGCCGCTATGGCGGATCTGGAGAAGATCACCGTCTCCGAGAAGGTGATGGAGTATGTGATCGCCCTGTCTGCCGCTACCCGCAGCGATGAGCGGCTTCGTCTGGGCGCGTCGCCCCGAGCCTCCCTTGCGTTGATGAAGGCAGCACGCTGCCTTGCGGCCATGTCCGGGCGGGATTACGTCCTCCCCGATGACGTCAAAGCCATGGCGGTTCCGGTACTCGCCCACCGCGTGATCACCCGTTCGGGACGTACCGCCAGAATCGCCGATTCTGCCGAGCAGATCATCGAATTCATCGTCGATCGCGTCAGCGTCCCCGTGAATTGACAACCGATTTTATACCCCGAAAAACGATTCCCGAAAGGAGGAAAGTGATATGCTGCTGGTCTTGTTCGCGTCGATTATCGTTCTGTATCTGATCCAGTCGGCCATGTACGAGAAGCGGATCCTCGACAATCTGTCCTATGACGTATCGCTTTCCCACGAGGAGGTTTTCGCCGGGGAATTCGTCTACCTGTACGAGAATATTACCAATCTGCGGGCAACACAGATTCCCTACGCCCGCGTGGATACCGAACTGCCCGACGGAATGGGCTTTGTCCTGCCCGGGAAAAACGGCTCCACCTATCAGGAGGGCTATATCCAGAGCGTCTTCACCCTCGCCGGGAACACCACCGTCACCCGCAGATGGCGGATCCTCTGCAAGACCCGAGGCGAATACCATCCCGGGAACGTCCTTCTAGTTACCAATAATCTCCTCGGACTGCGCAGCGAGTCCAAACGCTACAGCGTCCCGGTCTGCCGGCAGAACCGGCTGGTTGTTCTCCCACGAACCATCGACCTGGACAGCACCTTCCGATCCTCCTATATGCTTCCCGGCGGCGCCGCGCTGCCCAGTGGACTGTTCACCGAACCGCTCCTTCGGATGGGAACCAGAGAATACACCACCGCCGATCCCATGAATCGGATCAACTGGAAGTCCACGGCAGCCCACGGCGGGCTGATGGTCAATATCGAGGAATACACCCGTTCGGTGGCCTTCTCCATCGCGATCAATATGCAGTCCAGGGACTTCGAGAAGGATCCCAAGGTTCCGTCCGTCCCCTACTATATCGAGAATAACATCACCGTAGCGGCGTCGCTGCTCTCGCGGATCGCCGAGTTCGACAGTCCCACCTGCCTGATCGCCAACGCCTTCCCGCAGGATCACGAGGAAGGGGAGAATTCCGAAGAAGAACATCCCGAAGGAGCGTCTATCCTGTGCTCGCCCACCTATCGGGGACAGGGCGACGTGATCAACGGACTGCGTCTCTTGGCGGGGCTGAAGCTGGAAATCTCAGTTCCGCTGGAGAAAATGATGGACGAAATCCTGTCCGATCCCCAAAAATACGCGCCCGACGGCAATCTGATCTTTGTCTCCGCCTTTCTGAACGAACGAATGCTGATCTTCCACGAGCGGATGCAGAAAAAGGGCGTCACCGTTACCTTCTATCTGACCACCACCCAGCGGATCGTGGATCCGCCCGAAACTGTGGAGATTTTCACGGTCTACGCTCCCGAGAATCTGACGATGGGAGGGATCCAGGCGTGAAAAAACAGACTTCAATGCCGGTAAATTCGGATAATCCGGCGGAAAACCCGAAAAAATCCGCAAAAAACAGACCGATCCCCGATAGTTACCTGTCAACGCCCGTATTCCGACTTCTCGCCATGCTTTCGGTGGCGATGACCGCGTGGGTGGCCGCCCATATCGTGATGCCCTATAGCGAATGTCTGCTTCTTCTGATCTTTCCGCTGACGGCGGTCGGCTATGGCTTGCAGATGCTTTTCGAATGGCTGATTCCGGCGAAAAATCCCGATAAAGTGTCCTTCATACGGGGAATCCCCGCGCTGCTTCCGGCGGCGATCCTCTGCCTGTCCATTTCCTCCCCGATCTACGATCAGTTGGCAAACGAACTGCTCCCGAACCTCTATTTCGAGAGCGACTACAGCAGCTGGACGGTCTTCACGGTCGGATTCATCTTCCTCGTCCTTCTGACGAGTATCTATACCGCCATGATCCCGCCCGCCAGATTCTTTTCCTATAACAGCGTCTATAGCATGGGCGCGGTCTATCTGATCCTGTGGCTTCTGTCCTTCTTCGCGCCCTCCTTCCGCGTGATCTATCTTATGATTCCGGCGATTCTGATCACCGTTTTCTACCTGTTCGCCCTGAATCAGAGCGGAATCGACGCGCTTTCCGGACGAAGAAGGGCGATGGGCGTCACTCGCGACCTTCGGGTGCAGAACATCCGCCTGACGGCGCTGATGCTCCTCCTGCTTGCCGGGATCTTCTTCCTTGCGCTGGTTGTTTTTACCGGAATCTACTACACGGTCAAGACCATCGGCCTGATCCTGCTTCATGCGATCCTCGCCGGCAACGCCGACTCCTCCGAAAAAGTGGTCGCGCAAACCTCGGATTTCTTCTCGGGCGGCCTTTTTGAGCTTCCCGCGATCAACCGCTTCCTTTTCCTGAATTTCGTGATCTTCGCGGTGATCTTCATTGCGCTGCTCTTTCTCCGGATCTATAACTACCGCAGCGGGATCCGCTTCCGGGATCTCCCAAGCAGGCTGATGGAGCTGATCCGGCGGCTGCTTGCCTTTCTGGAGCGGCTATTCAAATACCGCAAAGTGCCATTGCCCCGCTATGCCGAGCGACAGCCTTACAGGGATACCGTCGCTGTTGCCGTGCCGACCGCCTATCGCTTTGCCGCCCGGAGCTATGATGATTATCTGCGCCGGATGCGGGAGATTTCCGATCCAAACGAAAGATTCTGCTTCGCTTACGGGACGCTGATGGCCGGCTGGCGAAGGCTGGATCCACGAAAACCCAACGCGCTTTCGCCTGCGCTGACGCCCCGGGAGATCTGCGATAAGCTGGCGGAGGAGGGCAGATACAATTTCGAGCAGATTACCGAGCTTCACGAACTGATCCGCTACGCCGAGCAGCCTGCTTTCGACGAAAATCTGCCGATTTTGACCGAACGTCTGTCGGGATATGTGGAGCAATATTTCAATACCCTTTAATTATTCAACTTTGAAAGGACTTCCTATGAGAGATCACCCGAAATTTACCGTTACAGAAAAGGCGGAGCGCGCCATTCGCGCCGGACACCCGTGGGTCTATGGCGAGGAAATCACCGCCATCGACCGTCCCTATGAGAATGGGGCGATTGTCGACGTCTACTCCCGCAAGGATCGCTGGCTGGGTGCCGGAATGGTCAGCGATCGCAGCAAAATCCGCATCCGTCTGCTCTCCCGCAACACCAACGATCGCTTTGACGAGGCCTTCTGGACCCGCCGCCTGACCTACGCGCTGGAATACCGCCGAAAGGTCATGCCGGGGGATGATTTCAAATGCTGCCGCCTGATCTTCGGCGAGGCGGATCAGTTCCCCGGGCTGACCGTCGACCGTTTCGACGACATTCTTGTGACCCAGACCCTCTCCTACGGGATGGAAATCCGAAAATCCTTCCTCTTCCCGAAGCTGGTGGAGATCCTGCGTTCCATGGATGTGCGGATTCTCGCTATCTATGAGCGCAACGATGTGAAGATCCGGGAGTTGGAGGGGCTGTCCGAGTATACCGGCTTCTTCCCGCAGGACGAGGAGCCCCCAAACCTCAACGGGCATGTAGTCATCCGCGAGAACGACATCCTCTATGATGTGGACTTTATGAACGGTCAGAAAACCGGCTTCTTTCTGGATCAGAAGTATAACCGCGCCGCCATCGCGAAGCTTTGCCCCGATATGCGGGTGCTGGACTGCTTCACCCACACGGGAGCCTTCGCGCTGAACGCCGCCAATGCCGGAGCCACCCGCGTGACCGCCGTGGACATCTCCGCCGACGCTATTGCCCAATCCCGCGCCAACGCCAAGCTCAACGGCCTCGATGATCGGATTGGGTTCGTCTGCGCCGATGTCTTCGAATATCTGACCGTAATGGCGGAGAAGCGCAAGAGCGAGTTCGACGTGATCATCCTCGACCCGCCCGCCTTCACCAAGTCCAGATCCACCGTGCGGGACGCCTATCGCGGCTATAAGGAGATCAATCTGAAGGCCATGAAGCTGCTCCCCCGGGGTGGTTATCTGGCAACCTGCTCCTGCTCGCACTTTATGGAGGACAGCCTCTTCCGAAAGATGCTCGCCGACGCCGCGTCGGATGCCGGCGTCTCTCTCCGGCAGATCGAGGCGCGAACCCAGTCGCCCGATCACCCCATCCTCTGGGGCGTTCCCGAGACCGACTATCTCAAATTCTACATCTTCCAGGTGGTCTGATCCGACAGGAGCCGACCCGATCACGGAAAAATCCCGCAGCCGCACGAAAATATATCGTGCGCTGCGGGATTTTTTGCGGAGTGATCAGCCGACGGTGCCGTACAGCGTGAATTCGGACATCTGGAAGGTGCCGCCTTCGCAGTAGTCGATCAGCAGCATGAAGTATTTGTAGCAGCCGGGATTCTCTGCCATCATGCCGACTTCGAGAAAATTCTCGTCAGGGATCTGCGATTGGTATATATCATCAGGGCGAGCCGCATCCACCGCGTCGATCAGTACCCAGCCGTCGGGAACGGTTTCTTTCTCCAGATAGGTAAAATCCGTATACGGTTCAAAATCATCCATTCGCTCAGGGGGAAGCTCGTTCGCACCGTAAAGCCGCCATGAAATAGGGTTACGATCGGTGTAGAACAAGTTGTCATTGGCGGTGGTGATGGAATAGCCGTCCACGTTTACCGCTTCCGTCATACTCCAGACGACTGCGGAAGCGAATTGCACTTGATTGCTTGAGCAACACCATTTGGTCGTAACGTCACCATCAAAGAGAGTGCGCGGTGATTCGTCATAATAGGGAATTTCCACCGTTCCATCGACTCGATAGTCAAAGCTCGTGAAAATAGAGAGTTCAGAGCTCATCTTATCAAAATATGCTTCCGCTAGATTCACATGGCTGTGTTTGAACTGATCGAGGTCTTCGATTTCCTTGTAAGGATGGTAGGGCAGCGTATCTTCCGTACACGGAACCGTAGGACAGGTGGAATCGATCGAATCATAGCCGTACAGGGTAAAATCGCCCATCTCAAAAGTATCGCCCTCGCATTCGTCGATCAGGAGCATGAAGTACCGATAGTATCCGGGGCAGGGCAGCTCCAGACCTGCCTCGTAGCGTTCCTTGTCGGGAATGAGCGAAGCGGGCTTGCTCATAGAATTCGGATCCTTCGCATTTACCGAATCGATCAAAACCCAACCGTTGGGAACGCTCGGCGCGCTCTCGAAGTAGGTTAATCCGGTTTCGGGATCCGTGTCGTCCATGCTGTCATTGGGAAGCTCATTTGCCGCATACAGTCTCCAACTGATGGGATCCCGATCGGGGTAGTTTACGGCATCCGGCGTGGTCGTAAAGGAATACGCGGTCACATAGACCGGCTGACACAGACACCAGACGACAGCAGAAACTCCGGTGACATCGGCAGATCCTGAACACCACTTCGTTTCGGGAACGCCGTCAAAGAGATTAGAGGGAAACTCATGCATTCCGCAATCCCAATAGTATTCATCGGGGATAGTATAATCAAAACCGCGATAGATGCTAAGTTTATTAACCATAATGTCGTAATACAGCTCTGTCAGATTCACATGGTTCTTCTTGTAAGCCTCGAAATCCGCGATCTCCTCGTAGGCGCGGGGGAAAGAAGGAGAATCCACAGAGACGGGAGGAAGGGGGTGTATCCAATCCCAATCCGGAATGCCGATCGCGACCGAGGTTCCGGGAACGCCGATGGTACCGACAGCCGTTTCACCGGTTGGCGATCCTGCGCTGCCGTTGACCACAATATCCTGCACATCGCAGGAGCAAAGCATTGCGGCAGACAGCAATATGGCGGTTGCGGAGATCATAGAAAGACGTCTTTTCATGTTTTTTCGCTCCTTTTCCTAGAATAAATTGATGAAAATCCGATTGTTTCTATTATTATAGCATATTTTTCATCATTTGTAAATCCCGGAAGGCAGAAAAAGCGTTGTCGGATTGCACAAGAATTCGCCATCCCTGTTGTGCGTTTTCCTGAATCTCCAAAATTTATTCAACTTTTTTCGACAAAATCTCTGACTGTACCAAAATTTGTACAGCAAATGTATAGAATAGAAGCATAGAACATAAGATACCAATATGAAGTCGAAAGGGAGGATCACAATGATGAATCAGATTCTGGACTATGATGCGCTGTTTAACGAAAGAGGGGAGCAGGCGAATATCTGCACCGCCGACGTAGGCGGAAGCTATGCGTCGGGCAGGGAAGAGAGCGTCAGTCTGCCGAAGGAGTTCGCCCGTCAGACCCCCATAAGGGCGCGTGCCGCGCGGACGCTCACCAATCAGAAGGCAACGGTGCAGTCCTACGCCGATCCGTATCGCCGCAGAGCCGTCCGGTATGTGGATTTCGATACCTTCGTGAAGCCCGAGCGATCCGAGGAGGAGGTACGGGAGTGCCTGCAAAAGACCGCGCTGCTGTTCGGGTCGATCATCACGACCATTGTGGCGATTGCGATTCTGCTATAAAAAAGAACCCGCCGGTGGCGGGTTCTTTACAATCAGTTCGCGTTTCCGTACAGGGTGAACTCGGACAACTGAATGGTAGAGCTTTCGGTGAAGTCGATCAGGAGCATAAAATACTTGTAGCTGCCCGGATTCGCGACCATCATACCAACCTCTTCAAAGTTCATGTCGGGAAGAAGAGAGCTGTAAAGATTGTCGGGATTGGAGCTGTCAACCGCGTCGATCAGCGTCCAGCCTTCGGGAACGGTTTCGTTATCTAGGTAGGATTCGGTGGAGCCGGGGGCTATGGTGTCCATCTTAACCGTAGGAACCTCGTTGGATCCGTACAGTCTCCAAGAGATGGGGCAACGGTTGGTATGCGTCTGATTGTCGTCGGCGGTGGTTATGGTATAGCCGATAACCTCGACTGCCTCCGTCATCTCCCATACAATTGCGGAGTTAAATGTGGGATCATCGAGACTGCACCACTTGGTACCGGTATCGAGATCGAAGAGGCTGGGAGGAAGCTCGGTTGTTCCGTACCGATAATAATCGATATATTCATCCCCCGTATAGTCGTGGCCGGTAGCGATGGAAAGCTCGGTATTATAGCCGTCGTTGTAAAACTCCGCGATCAGGTTGGTGTAGCTGGCTTTGAACTCCGCAAGATTCTCAACTTCTTCGTAGGGATGATAGAGACTTTCCGCGCCGCCGGTGGGATTCGGTTCAGGGGTGCTGCCCTTATTGGTAGTGACGGTAGGCTCGGTAGGGGTAGGGGAAGTGCTGCTGATGGAGGAGGATGTCGGCGTGTCGGAGGTGGATTTGCTGCCGGTGGTCACCGAATCGGAGCTGCCGCAGGCAGACAGAGCGGACGCTGTGACAAGCATGGCCAGTGCGAATGCTAGATACTTTCTCATATAACTACTCCTTAATTCAAAAAAATTCGCAGGACAATATATCTGCTAGCATTATACCATATTTTTCTTCATTTGTAAACCCCAAAAGCAAAAAAAGATAATTTTCGTGAAAGTCAAGCAGCTGTATCGGACGGTTGTACAGGAGCGGCGATTGCGATTCCGCCAAAAAAAGAACCCGCCGGTGGCGGGTTCTTTAAAAATAAATTAGCCTTCGGTGCCGTACAGGGTCAGCTCGGAGATCTGAACGCAGTTAGACTCGTTCCAGTCGATGAGGAGCATATAGTACTTGTAGGTAACAGCCTCAGGAAGCTCAATACCGACCTCAACGTGGTTCTCGTCGGGAAGCAGAGAATTGACGCCGGTGGATTCATCCAGAGCGCTGACTGCGTCAACCAGATGCCAACCTTCGGGAACAGTTTCAGAGTCAAAGTAGGTATCGCCGGTCGCAGGATCGGTATCACTCATGATAGCTTCAGGCAGCTCGTTGGTGCCGTAGATTCTCCACCAAATCAGGTTACGGTCTACATACTGGGAGTTATCGTTACCGGTAGTGAAAGAATAAGCGGTAACATGAACAGGTGCATCCATCTCCCAAACGACGGCGGAGCAGTATTCAGCGTCGCCGGAGCCGCAGCACCACTTGGTTGCTACATCGCCGTCAAACAAGTTATAAGCGGATTCAGAACCCAAAAGCTGCTGCTCGGGATCTTCGTCTTCCTTATAGTCGAAGTTCTTGAAGATGGAGTGGGGGAATACCAGACTTACATAGGGTTCGGTGATCAGGTTGACATGGCCGGCTTCGAGATAAGCGGTCAGGTTCTCAATCGCCTCGAAAGCACGGTAGGCAGTCTCGCTGCCGTCGGCAGGCGTAGAGGGAGGGGTAGGGATGCCAGGATTCTCGGTCGTAACAACACCGGGTTTATCAGGGGTATTGGTGGGTGCGGTGGTAGAGTTGCTTGCAGCAGGTTTGGAGCTTCCGGAAGATCCGGAGGTGTTCGTGGTTTCTTCGCCGCAAGCTACCAAAGCCGCGGTAGAAAGCAACATAGCAAGAGCCAGTGCAAGTGAAAGATGCTTTTTCATACTTTTCTCTCCTATAAGTAGAAATTTGATTTGGATTGAATAATCAATCCTGTTCTCGGCTATATTATAGCATATTTCTTTCCGTTTGTAAATCTTTTATGCCAAAAAAGTTGTGGGCATTATTCACCAAAAATCAGACGGTTTGTTGACTATTCGCACAAATTGTGAATTCAAAATTAGACGAAAGATACAAATTATTGATTTTTGACTGAAATACTGTATAAACTTATCCGCTGAATATTGCGTGACAGAAGACAGTAAAATAGAAACAGCCCGCTGAAATGCGGGCTGTTTCAAAAGCTTATGCTACGCTTCCGTACAGGGTGAAGTCGCCCAGCTGGAAGGTACCGCCTTCGCAGTAGTCAACCAGCAGCATGAAGTACTTGTAGGTGCCGGGGTTCGCAACATTCATACCAACTTCGGTGAAGTTCAGGTCAGGGATCTGAGAGGTGTAGACGTCATCCTCGTAGGAGGCGTCAACAGCGTCGATCAGCGTCCAGCCGGTGGGAATGGTCTCAGACTCGAGGTAGCTAAATCCGGTGTTCGGATCTTCCTCCATCATTGTGGTCTCGGGAAGCTCGAGCGCGCCGTAAAGTCTCCAGCTGATGGGGTTACGATCCGTGTAGCCGGAGTTGTCGTTTCCGGTGGTCATGGTGTAGCCGGTAACATTTACGTTCTCGTTCATAACCCAAACGATAGAGGCGTAGAACTCAACTTGGTTACTGGGGGAGCACCACTTGGTCTCGGGATCTCCGTCGAAGAGGTTGGAAGCGAATTCGTGAGTTCCGGCCTCGGGAATTGTTTCGTCTACATCATCTCCGCGGTAGTCGAAACCACCGAACTGGGAATGCGATGCTACCATCGAATCATAGTACATCTCGGTCAAATTGGTCTTGTCCTGCTTCCAAGCGTCGAGGTTCTCAACTTCCTCGTAAGCGTGGTAGACGGTCTCACCCTGGGTAGGATTGTTGGAGACGGGAGGATTAACATTCTCACTGCCGTTCGTAGAGGGACCGGTCTGGTTGTCAGTCTGTGCAGGGTCGTTGGAGTTTGCGGGGGTATTGCTCGAAGAGGGAGCGTTGCTGCTGGACGATGCGCCGGAGGATTCCTTGGAATCTTCGCCGCAGGCAGTCAGTGCTGCGGTAGATACCATCATAGCAAGCACCAATGCGAGTGAAAGAAATTTTTTCATAACTTTTTCTCCTAAGTATGATTTTTTTAATCGGACTAATTGCATATCAATCCCGATCTTGACTGTATTATAGCATATTTTTTTCTGTCTGTAAATCCTTTATGCCAAAAAAAATATGGGCATTATTAACAAAAAAATGTGTTGTATATCAACTATTTGCACAAATTATGAACTTAAAATGAGACAATATATTTAAATTGTTGATTTTTAACTGAAATTCGTTGAAAAATAGTATAAACGAATCGACCGAATATTGCGTGACAGAAGACAGCAAAAAACAAAAACAGCCCGCTGAAATGCGGGCTGTTTCTAAAGCATTATGCTACGCTTCCGTACAGGGTGAAGTCGCCGATCTGGAATCTATCGCCTTCGCAGTAGTCCAGCAGCAGCATGAAATACTTGTAGGTGCCGGGATTCGCAACATTCATGCCAACTTCGGTGTAGTTCATATCGGGGAGCAGAGAGCTGGACGGGTCGTCCTCC
>CAYOON010000038.1:0-10423 GCA_964405595.1 uncultured Lachnospiraceae bacterium
AGATGTCGTAGGTCTCGAAGATGGAGTCCATCTTCTTCGCCATGGCGTCCTTGCCGCCGTAGAGGTTGGCAAGTCCCTTGCCGTCGAAGGGAACCGATACCGACATGTTGTAGGCGTCGGTCTCGGTGAAGTCGTTGCCCCAGAAGAGGGGATCGAACTTGCCGTGATGATCGTTGGCGTGGGTCCAGTTGCCGTCGACCTCTTTGCCGCGGAACCACTTGTTCTTCACGCCGTCGCCGTTATCCCAGTAGAGCAGGGTGTAGTTCTTGGCGCGGTTGAGGAAATACTTGTAATCGGCCGCGTAACGCTTCTTCTTGTCTGGATCGTCGGTGCGATCCATGAGAATCTTCGCCATCTGCGCGATGCCGTAGTCGTTGATGTAGCCTTCCATCGACCAGGAGAAGTCCTCGTGATGACCGGGCGTGTAGCCGAGAAATACCGAGCGATCCAGCATCTCGCGTCCGCCGTTCTTGGGCTCGGGAGAGTAGACGCAGGCGTTCTTGACCGCCGACTCGTAGGCGGCTTCCAGATCGAAATCAACGCCTTTGACAGCAGCGTCGGCGAAGATTACGTCGGAGGAGGTGCCCACCATGCAGTTGACGCCGCCGGGTGCCGACCAACGGGGTACCAGACCGCTGTCCTTGTAGTGTTTGACGAAGCCATTCAGGAGATCGGGCATCTTTTCGGGGGTCAGCAGGTTGTAGCCCGACCATACGGTACGGTAGGTGTCCCAGAAGCCGTTGTTGATGTACATTTCGCCGTCTTCTACCTTCTTCGTGTAGGGAGAACGGTATTTCAGCACGGGATTTCCCTTGGTTCCCACGTTCTCGGAGAGACGGTTGGGGTATTTGTAGAGATAGTACAGACCCGAGTAGATGTTCTCCAACTGTACCTCGGACGCGCCCTTGATGTCACTGACGTGGGAGAAGATCTCGTCCCATGCGTCGGCAGCGTCAGAGCAGATCTCCTCGAAGGTGCGATCAACCAGCTCCAGATTGTAGTTCTTCTCCGCCTGCGCGTAGGATATGTAGGAGGTGGCGAACTTCATGGTCACCTCGGCGCCTGCGAAGGTAGCGATGGCATATCTGCCCCGGATTGCGGTGGCGACAGGCTTCTCGGAGAACTTACCGTAGATGAAGACTCTGTGGGAGCCGTTGGACTTGTGTTCGCTGTAGGCGATGAAGGATCCGTCGCTGCCGAAGCTGACGCCGCCGTCGGCGTTCTGGCAGTCGAAGAGGATGCTGTGGCTCATCTGATCGGAAAAATAGCTGAAACGGGCGCAGACGCCGTGCTCGGTGGGGGTCATCTCCAATTTGGAGCAGGAGGCGTCGCCGCCGTTCTCGGCGAAGGCTACCGAGTAGTAGTGAGCAAGAGCAACCTCGTTCTCATGGGAGAAGAAGTTCTTCTGCTCGTGGGTGGAGTAGGATTCGTCCACGCCTGCGGTGCGGCTGGTGTTGATCATGAACTGCCAGGTTCCGCGATCGCCGATCCAGATGGAGGGCTCGTGGGAGATGGAGATGCTGTCCATGGTATGGGAGAGGTAGTCGTAGTGCTTGTTGCCGCCGTGATTGGTGCAAGGGGCGTACATATTGAAGCCCTGAGGCACAAGAACTGCCGGAGCGGTCAGACCGCGGGAGAAGGCAGGGGAGTCGTTGGTGCCCCGGAGAATGTTGACGTAGTGGCAGGGACGGGTGTAAACGGTATCCGCCTGATTGTAGATGGAGAGATCGTCGAAATAGGAGACGAATTTGCCCGATCCGGCGGGCTTTTCGTACTTGAGGACGACCTTCTCGATGGTCTTGCCCTCGGCGAACTTGCCGACCTTGACGATGATCTGGTTCCACTGATGGGTGAAGAGAATGCGGGACTCGCCCTGCGCTTCGGGAGAGATGCCGACTCCGTTCTGATCAACCGCACCCGTCTCGGAGAGCTGGGTTCCGTCGGTGAAGGTCAGATCGACGCCGAAATACATCTGGGTGTACTGGAAGTCGTAGTGCGCGCCTTCCATGGCGGGGAAAATGTGGTATTTGAGAGTGGTGTCGGCGGTGACGGGAATGTCCAGTCCTCTAAAGAGGGTGACGGAGTATTTACCGCCGTTTTCGATGGCTCCGCTGACCTTCAGAACGTGAGGGCCGGAGATACCGGTGCGGGCAGGGCCGATCCAGGTGTACTCGGGACCCTGATCCAGCTCGGCGCGGAACTTCTTATCGGAATGGAAGAGGTTCGCGGAGTTGGCTTCGCCTTCGATAAAGGTTGCGAAAAGCAGTTTCTCTGCCGGGGAGACGATGGGGAGCAGTTCTTTCATAGGGATTCCTCCTGTATGATGATTCAAGTTCATAAGCTGCCGCGCGGATACGCGGTATTCGAGAGCATTATATCATATTTTTTTGGAAAAGTACAGGGGTTTTCGGAAATATTTTTATAAAAGAGAAAGATTTTTACAGGGGAGACGGCTTCACCAAAAGAACAGGATCGTGCGGTTGACACGATCCTTTCTTTCGTTTATCGAATACGCTGCATCAGATTCGCTTACCGAACCTGTTTTCTCTTTTTCGAGACGGTTATCGCAGCCGTGGAACACAGAAATACCAGAGATACAGCCACGATTGTCATAGTATTATCGCCGGTACCGGGATTCGGCGTGTTTGTCTCAGGCGTATTGGTTTCGGGAGTGTTCCCCTCGACATGTCCGGTGAACTCGTAAATGTAGAAGGTGGCGGGGTTATGATCATATCCGTTGATTAATCCGCGCGAATTGTAGTTGAACACATAGTTCCCGCTTTGTAAGGTGAAAACAGAACCGGAGTTGGTAATGGTGAAGTCATTCCCCTGATCCGCGAGAGTTGCCGTAATACCGGTATTGCTGGTGCTGTTGAACGCGGCATATTGCTTTCCGTCGCCGATCAGCCAGCTGCCGTTATCATTTTTCGTGAATGTCCATTCCAAAGTCTCATAGTCACCGTAGGCAAAGCTTTCGCCGAAATTCGCCGCGCTTTGAATGTCAAAACCGACACGCTTTGACGAGGGATTGTCTGCCGTGCCCTTTGTGACCACGGAGGGGAGCATCAGATAATTGGGCGAACTGAGGTAGACAAGCAGATACTTTCCGCCGTTCTTCAGCTCATCCGCGCTGTTGATCCGTTTATACTGTCTGCCCTCTTTGGGGATCGACAGAAGATCGGCGATCGGAGTTTTGTCGGTGACTTTCGTCAGGCTCACGGTCTGCGGGGAAGCAGTAACAGCGGTGTTGGGCGCATATCCGCTTTCGTTTTTATAGGCATTCGCCGTGCCGGCTGCCTTTAAGGGGATCAGACCGTCCGTGCCGTAACGCTTTACTGTGACCTGATTATCCTTGATGATGAATGCGGACATGGACAGCTTGCTGTCAAGACCGTTGTGATCTTCATAATAACCCACATAACCGGCATTCATATAGGTAAAGTTCAGGGTCTCTTTGTTGAATTTCGTCCGGCTTGCCTGCGCAATGAGGATTTCGTCCCCTTTATTCAGGTATACCGAAGCACCGCCGAGATAATCATCCCAACCGTTAGAGTGGTCGTGACCATACAGGTAGATGATATTCAGTCCCTTTTTGCCGGCGTCGTTCAGCGCGTCAAAGATATAATTTGCATACTGTCCATCGCCGTCGTTCTTTGTACGCATCGAATAGTGGAGAGGAAGATGGGATACCACAAAGACAGGCTTGTCATATCCTGCCGCAAGCTTTTCGTTCAAGTAGTCGATCAGTCTCTGCGCGGTGTATTTTATGGTCTGCTCGTCCTTGTTGAACCACATATAATCGCTGTTATGGATAACAAATACGCCATACTCGCCGCTCTTCGGATCGTTGTTGCCGCGGGGGCTCAGGTAGGAATTGTCCAGAAAATCATGGTTTCCCTGTACAAAAACCATATTTTCCTCGGCAACTTTTTCCGCCGCAACCGCTTTGAGCGCGTTTACGCCGTCACGGGTATCATCGGTCAGACCGCTCAAATCATAATCATAGTCGCCGCAGAACAGGAAACCGTTTGCTTTGTAGATATGATCCTGATCCATCGAGCTGAAGATGTCGGATACAACGGATTGTCCTGCCGTATTTCCATTAGGATTCTGGAAATCGGAGCCTGCAAGCACAATAACGCCATCCTGTCCGTCACTTACAGCGTCTACGCGCTTGTAAATGGAGAAGGACGCCGGATTGCTGTCATAACCGTTGACCAGATTACGGGATTCGTTGTGATTGAACACATATCCGCCGCTCTTGAACTGAAAGGAATTAGAGGAACCGCTGATGGTGAAAACCGTTCCGGTATCTTCGAGGGTTGCCACTACTTTACGGTCGGAGGTGTTGGTAAGTGCCGCTTGCTTCTGACCGTTTGCCAGATACCAGCCGCCGTCGGTTTGGGTTAGTGTCCATTCTTTGTCGCTGTAGTTCCCGTAAACGGTATTTTTGGTGCTGAAAGCACTGGTGTCTTCCAGATCAAAGCCTGTACGGGAGTTTTTGGTGACAACGGACGGGAGCATGATTTTGTTGCGGTTCAGGATCAACAGATACTGCCCGTTCTCCAGAGCGTCCACCTTGGTAACGCGGACATATTGCGGTTCTTTGCCTTCGTCGGCTGCACTGACTGAAAACGATGCTATCATCATAATGCCAGACATTACAATCGCAAGCGTCAGAATCAAGGCCAGCGCTCTTTGGGTGATTTTCATAGTACATCCTCCTGAAAAAAAGTTATATATTATCATACCGTATTTTTTCGAAAAAAACAATAGAAGATTCGGACAGGTTTGTGAAAACTTGGGTAGATTTGTGTAAAATCAGGACATTCTTCTGCGGATCATGAAAAAAGCAAAGGGATCGTACAAACCGGGCGATCCCTTTGCTTTCAATATCAGTTGGGGTAAATCAGGTAGGTCATGGACTTTTTCTGATTTTCCGTGGGGATTTGCAGCTTTCCGTTCTCCACGAGCGTGTTCAGGCAGTGGAGCAGGAACCAACCGTCGGCGGAAAAGAGAAACTGCAATTCAAAGGCTTTCATCTTTCTGACGTGCTTGGGATGGAGCGCCAGCTCGGCCTCCACATAGGGCGCTTTCAGCGCGTCAAACTCCGCTTTGTGCTTCTCCTTGATCCGGTCGCCGATGGCAATCAGTCTCTTCCTGATGTCGGGATTTGCAAGGGTGACGATCTGCCATGCGACTTTCAGTTTGTCGCCGGAAGAGCCGTTTGTCCTGATATATCCGCGCTCGGCAAGCCATGTGCACTCGTCTTTGGAGAGCGGTTCGTCTGCCGGTCTGCCGTAGAGCGACAGAACACGCATAGCAGTCTCGGGTACTTTGTCAAGTCGTCTGCCCGACCATTCGGTGTCCAACTGCCAGAGCGTGTATCGGTCACCCGCGTTCCAACAAGGGCCGAACCAGTTTTGCATATACACATAATCGTCAGGCAGAACCATGTCGTCGGGAACCACCGTTGCGCAGGCGATATTCTGTCCGCCGTCCGGGCGGATGGTGGCGACCTCCTCAAAGGTGACCGTTTCCTCCATCAGATGCTCGCCCGACCATGCCGCGATATAGGGGATCAGCGTCCATAAAAGGAAGTTGTGATCGGCGGGACGGTTCTCCGATTCGTCGATCGGATCGTCGGTTTGTGCGCATACGATGTCCGGGTCGTTCAGGATCCCGCTGTTTGTCAGCTCGTCGAACAGCTCATTTGCGAAGATTTCTCCGGCTTTCCTGTACATCTTGTTCTGCATGGTCAGCAGCTCGGCGGAAGGTTCGCTGATCAGGAAGTTGACGATATACTTGTCCTTCTGCTTTGTCAGAAAGCCGTATTCTTCCAGATGTTCGACTTCGTCCTCCACATAGACGGGCGAGACGCCCAGCGCGTCGGCGATTTCGTTTACCGTCATGGCGGTTCTGCGCACGCAGCAGCAGATGTTCTGGGTAAGCGTCGAGCGGAAGAAGTTGCTCAGATCGGTGGTTCCCGGATTGCCGTTGAATCCGTAGGAGTGGAATTTAATGGGGTTATATTTGAGTTCGCTTGCTTGTCTCATAGTATCCATACCTTTCTTCAAATCTTTTTTGGCCTCATGTAGATGCCATTTGACCGTTCCGAGAGGAATACCGAGTTCTGCCGCGATGGTCTCCTGCTTCTTGTTCTCGAAGTAGCAGGCGATCACGATTCTGCGCTGCATCTTGGACAGATAGGCGATCTCGCTCTGCAATCGGGCAATGGACTGCTTGGTATCGTCCGCTCCGGGCTGTGAATCGGGATCCACGAGGGAGAATTCGTCGGTAATCGCATCCAGCGGCACGCCGACCGACGTTTTCGCCAGGTTCCGGTAGTAGTTGCAGAGGGTATTGTGCGCAACCGTCCGGATGAATCTGCCGGGATCGGCAATATCGTCCTTAGCAAGCAGGGCGCGATAGGCACGCAGTACGATTTCTTGGGATAAATCCTCCGCATCGTGAATATTCCGGCAGTTTTTCAGCGCGAAGCCGTAGATGGGCTTCAAATATTCGGTTATGATTCTCTCTGACTCTGGTCTGTTCACTTGTTTGGTCTCCTTGAAAGCTGCTTTCACTAATATAGACACGGGATTTTGGAAAGGTTGGTGGGTTTCCGACAAAAATTTCTTTTTTGGAGATTGGTTCGTGTGTGAATGTCTTATTTTGACAGGATTTCTTGATTTTATTCTCTATCTACTGTTCAGCGGAGATCGTTAGCTAGCGGGGGCGAGGGGGAAGAACCATCTCAAACGCCGAAGGCTCTTCCCCCTCGCTTCCCGCTGTCTAGCGACCGTCGCTAAACAATAGGCAGAGAATAAAATCAAGAAATCCAGTCAAAAACCAAGCATTTATGCTCGTTTCTGACTGGGTTTTCTTTTTTTGATTACATTTTCAAATAAGCTTTTTTACAGACCCTTGGTCGCCGTATTCTTATTTCCGGATCGTGATTCCCAGCTGCTTTTCCAGCGCGGCGAGGATCTTGTTTACGGTGGCGGTGACCTCATCATCGGTGAGGGTGTGATCGGCGGCACGGAAGGTCACGCGATACGCGACGCTCTTCTTGTCGCTGTCGATCCGATCGCCGGTGTAGATGTCGAACAGCTCTACGTCCTCGATCAACTTACCTGCGGTCTTGCGCAGCACTTCCTCGATCTTGCCGACCTCCAGCGTGCGATCGCATACGAACGCGAAGTCACGGGAGGTTGCCGGATGCTTGGGCAGCGCCTTGTACTGCTTCTTGAAGTTGGCGATCGAGAAGATCAGTTCCAGCGGCAGATATGCTACATAAACCGGCTGATTGAATCCGTAGTTCTCGGCAACCAGCGGATGAATCTGTCCGATGGTACCGATCACCATATTTCCGCGGGCGATGACGTTGGCGCATCTGCCCGGATGGAAGGTGGGATTCTTCCGATCTGCCTCCCAATGCAGCTTTTGAATGCCCGCGTCGGTCAGGATCGCCTCGGTCATGCCCTTCAGAGTGTAGAAGTCGCCCTGACCGTAGAAACCGAACGCCAGAACATAGGGCTCGTCGGGCAGATCGTCGGGATTCTCCTTCGGCAGATAGACGTGTCCCAGCTCATACATGGCTGCCTTGGGCAGGTGATGAGCGTTGTTGTGAGACAGACTGTCGAGAAGGCAGGGAATCATGGTGGTACGCATGACGCCGGTGTCCTCGCCAAGCGGATTCTGGATCGTCACATACTTCCGTTCGGGCGCATCCTCGGGAAGCCGGATCTTGTCGGCGTTCTTGGGGGATACGAAGGAGAAGGTGTTCGCCTGTGTCAGTCCCATAGCGCAGAGCATCTGATGCACTCTGGCACGATATGCCTGCATGGGGGTCAGGACGCCGGTCTTGACCGCGCCTACGAAGGGCGTAGAAGCGATCTTGTTGTAGCCGTAGATGCGGATGATCTCCTCGGCGATGTCGTTCATCTCGCCGATGTCCGAACGCCAGTGGGGCGCGGTGACAATGCCGTTTTCCACGGTAAAGCCCAGATCGCGGAGGATCTTGATCATATATTCCGCGTCAAGCTCCACGCCGAGGAAGCGGTTGATCCGCTCGACCTCGAGGGGAAGGGTGACGGGCGTCTTCTTCACGGGATAGCAGTCGATGATGCCGCTGACGATCTCACCGGCTCCCAGCTCTTCTACCAGTTGGCAGGCACGCTCCAGAGCGGGCAGACAGTTCTCGCTGTCCAGACCCTTCTCGAAGCGGGAGGAGGATTCGGTGCGCATTCCCTGCGACTTGGCGGTCAGCCGTACCGACGCGCCGTCAAAGCAGGCAGACTCGAATACGACCGTCTGGGTGTCGTCCTTGATCTCGGAGTTCGCGCCGCCCATGACGCCTGCCAGAGCGACCGCCTTCTTTTCGTCGGCGATAACCAGATTGGCAGAGGTCAGTACATGATCCTGATCGTCCAGCGAACGGAAATTCTCGCCGTCGGCGGCCTTGCGGACGATGATGTGGGAACCGTCCAGCATAGCGTAGTCGAAGGCGTGCATGGGCTGACCGTACTCCAGCATGACGTAGTTGGTGATGTCCACGATGTTGTTGATGGGACGCACACCCGCCGCCGACAGACGCATCCGCATCCAAAGGGGCGAGGGGGCAATCTTGACGTTTTTCACCACTCTCGCGCAGTAGCGGGAGCAAAGCTCGGGAGCCTGATCCTCTACCGTCAGATAGGCGGCGATATTTCCGCCGGCTTCCGTAACCGTGGGGGTGGGTACGCTGTAGGGACGGTCGAAGGAGACGGCAGCCTCTCTTGCCAGACCGATCACCGACAGGCAGTCGGGACGGTTGGAGGTGATCTCGAACTCTACCACGTCGTCCCGGATATTCAGCACGTCGCGGATGTCGTCGCCGATCTTGCAGTCCTCCTGCAAAATCAGGATGCCGTCCTCGATGGCGTAGGGAACTTCATGAAGGGTCAGACCCAGTTCGGCGATCGAGCAGAGCATACCGTTGGACTCCACGCCACGCAGCTTGCCCGCCTTGATGGTGACGCCGCCGGGCAGCTTGGAGGGCGACTTCGCCACGGGGATCAGCGCGCCCACGAAGACGTTCTGCGCGCCGGTGACGATCTGGACGGGGGCGTCCTCGCCCACGTCGATCATGCAGATCACCATGTGATCGGAGTCGGGATGGGGCACAATGGACAGAATCTTGCCCACGACCACGTTTTCGATGTCGGCGCCTCTCTGGGTGAAGGATTCCACCTTGGAGCCGGTATCGGTCATTTTATCGCAAAAATCTTTGGTGGCGATGTCCGAAACGTCCACGAAGTCGGACAGCCAGTTTCTTGACAGATTCATCGTTATCTCTCCTTTACCATCAGAATTGTCCGAGGAAACGAAGATCGTTCTCGTACAGGTTGCGCATGTCGTCGATGGAGTAGCGGATCATGGTGATTCGCTCGATACCCATACCGAAGGCAAAGCCGGAATACTCATTGGGGTCAATGTCACAGCCACGCAGGACGTTGGGGTGTACCATGCCGGCGCCCAGAATCTCGATCCAGCCCTCGTTCTTGCAGACTCTACATCCCTTGCCGCCGCAGACGAAGCAGGATACGTCCACCTCTGCCGAAGGCTCGGTGAAGGGGAAGTGGTGGGGACGGAAGCGGAGCTTGGTGGACTGACCGAACATCTGCTTGGCAAATGCTTCCAGACAGCCCTTCAGGTCGGACATGGTGATGCCCTTATCCACGACCAGTCCTTCCAGCTGATGGAAGACGGGGGAGTGGGTGGCGTCAACCTCGTCGGAGCGGTAAACTCTGCCGGGGGAGATGATCCGGATGGGGGGACGCTGATTCTCCATGACCCGAACCTGTACCGGGGAGGTCTGGGAACGCAGGAGCACCTTGTCGGTGATGTAGAAGGTGTCCTGAGTATCCCTTGCGGGGTGGTTTTCGGGGATGTTCAGCTTCTGGAAGTTGTAGGTGTCGTACTCGACCTCGGGTCCCTCGGCGATCTCAAATCCCATGGAGCGGAAGATGTCGGACAGCTCCGCCTCTACCTGATCCAGCGGGTGACGTTTGCCGATTTCGATCTTTTTAGCGGGGACGGTCACGTCGATGGTTTCCAGATCGAGCTTTGCCGCCAATTTTGCGGCGGCGACCGCCTGCTTGCGGGCGGCGATCTCCTCCTCGATGACAGCTCTGACCTCGTTGGCAAGCTGTCCGATGGCGGGACGCTCCTCGGCGGAGAGCTTGCCCATGCCGCGCAGCAGTGCGGTCAGCGCGCCCTTTTTGCCGAGAAACTCGATGCGGAAGGCTTCCAGCTCTTCGTCATTCCGGATCGCCGCCAGCTTTGCCTCGGCATCGGCTTTGATTTTCAGCAGTGATTCTTTCATTTCTCTCTTCCTTTCGAAATATTGTCGTTTTGTGAATAAAAAAACGCTCCCACC
>CAYOON010000039.1:0-10358 GCA_964405595.1 uncultured Lachnospiraceae bacterium
CTGTCAAGCGGAAGCGAACCAGCTGGATCGCGGCTGGAGCGGCGCTGATGCTGGTTCTTTCCTGCTCGCTTGGCGGACTGTGCGGCTATCTCGCGGCATCGAAGAATGTCGCCTCCGGAAACGGAACGCCGGCCGCAACCGGACTTCCTGCCGAAGCCATTGTGGACAAATACACCACCATTCTCCAGAATCCGGCCGCCAATCAGCAAAACGCCCTGACGAACGCGGCGAAGGTTGCCTATGACAGCGTCGTGATCATCGACACCTACGCCAGCGAAGAGTACGAGCGGGTAGGGCAGGCCTCGGGCGCGGGAAGCGGCGTGATCTGGACGTCGGACGGCTATATCGTCACCTGCAATCATGTTGTCGACGGCGCGGCTGTTTCGAAGGTCACGCTGACCGATGGTCAGAGCTATGTGGCGACGGTGGTCGGAACCGACGCGCGAACCGATCTGGCGGTGCTCAAGATCAATGCGGATAAAAGCACACTTTATCCCGCCGTGCAGCGGGACGACGAAAGCTCTCCGCTGGTGCTTGCCGAGACGGTGCTGGCCATCGGAAACCCGCTCGGTGTGCTGGGCGGAACGGCTACCGACGGTATCCTGTCGGCACTGGCGCGGAATATCGTGGTGGAGGGACAGTCCATGACGCTCCTGCAAACCTCCGCGTCGGTCAACTCCGGTAACTCGGGCGGCGGACTGTTTGACATCAACGGCTCGCTGATCGGTATCGTCAATGCCAAATCCACCGGCGAGAACGTAGAGGGCCTGGGATTTGCGATCCCGATCTCCACGGTCCGGAAGGTGGCAAACGAGCTGATCGCCAACGGATATGTTACCGGTCGTCCCCAGTTGGGAATTCAGGTGGTCTCGGTCACCTCTTCCAACAGCAGCTATATCTTCGGTGCGGACGGTTATCCCGATCTGAAAAACTACGCAACCAAGCGCGACGGATGGGGCAAAGGTACGGTTGTTTACGGCGCATACCTGATCGACGGCAGCGCCGTGAAGTATGCCGAAGGATCCGAGAAGATGGCATACGGCGACCGTATCACCTATGTGGGAGCCAAGCAGATCAGCACGTCGTCCGACATCGTCGGCGCGCTGAACGATTACAGCGCAGGTGAAACCATCAGCGTTACCGTGGTCAGAAATCAGTCGAAGACCATTACCGTGCAAATCGTACTGGGACAGGCGGGGGCAAGCAACTGACGTTGCTCGCAACTAAAGTTGCTCATAGCTGACCGCTCCCTGTCCCGGAAAGGAAGCAATATGTATCGAATCCTGATCGTAGATGACGAAGATATGATCCGTTCGCTGCTGCGAAAATATGCCGAATTCGAGGGGCATACCGTAGGTGAGGCGGCGAACGGTATGGACGCGCTGGAAAAATTCCGCAAAGAGAGCTACGACCTCGTGATCATGGATATTATGATGCCCGTACTGGACGGTCTGTCCGCCTGTCGGGAGATCCGCAAGAGCTCGGACGTGCCGATTATCCTCCTCTCGGCAAGAGGGGAGGAGTACGACCGGATCGGCGGCTTTCAGATGGGAGTGGACGATTATGTGGTGAAGCCCTTCTCCCCCAAGGAACTGATGCTCCGGGTGGACGCCATCCTGAAACGCGCCAAAGGCCCCCGGAAGGAGCCCGAAAACCGCGCCGAGATCTGGAATCAGGAGGGACTTTCCGTAAACTTCACCGCCCGGATCGTGACAGTCGATGGAGTGAAGGCGGAGCTGTCTCCCAAGGAATACGAGCTGCTTTTCTACCTGATCCGAAACCGTGGGATCGCTCTGACCCGGGAAAAACTGATCTGCGAGGTCTGGGGCTACGATTTCTACGGCGACGACCGCACATTGGATACCCATATCAAGCTCCTGCGGCATTCGCTGGGGAAGTACAGCAAGTTTATCATTACATTAAGAGGGGTCGGGTATCGCTTCGATGGACAATAGGTCAGCAAAAAGGCAAAAAAAGAAAGGTTTCAGCGTCCGGGCGAAGATCTTTACGGGATTCTTCGTCTTCGTGGCGCTGACGCTGGTTATATTGGCACTTTTTCAGATTTTCCTGCTCCCTTACCTGTACGGAGTTCTCACAATCCGGCAGATGAAGGAGGGCAGCCGCCGTTTGATCGAAACCGGATCGGTGGATTCCATGTACGCGCTCAGTACAAAGCTGGCGGAGGATTCCCATATGGAAATCGCGCTGCTGGATACCGGGGAGAGCAGCCGGATCAAGCTGTCGGCGACCGTCTATCCCGAATGTGTTCTGTTCGATCTGAACTACACGGAGTGCCTGCAAATCGGCAATATCGCCGATCAGAATGGCGGGAGCGTATTGCTTTCGGTGTCCGACATCCGGACGCCGGGAGAAAGCCCCTGGGATCCGGGTGACTCCAAGCCCAATCTGCCGGAGCGCAACTCCCGCTACAGCGTGTCGCAGTACAGCGTCTTTTCCGGCGGGAACGGCGACAATGTGGTATACGCCGAGATTTTCGAGTTGGATGGGCAGAGCTATCTTCTGCTGATCAACGCCTATCTTGCTCCCATGGGAGCCACTGCGCGGACGCTGTCGGTGATTCTCGTGGCGGTAGGCGTGCTGATGATCCTGCTTGCCGTCCTGCTGGCGGGCTATATCTCGGGGCGGATCGCGGGACCCATCGTGAAGATCAACGCCCGTGCGAAGGTATTCGCCACCGGAAGTTACGACGTGTGTTTCGACGAGAATTCGGGCTACAGGGAGGTTAGGGAGTTGTCCGCCACCCTCAATCAGGCGGCTGTGGAGCTTGGGAAGGTTGAGAAGCTCCAGAAGGAGCTGATCGCCAACGTATCCCACGATCTGCGAACCCCGCTGACCCTGATCTCGGGCTACAGCGAGATGATGCGGGACATTCCCGGGCAGGTGACGCCCGAGAATCTGACGCTGATCATCGATGAGGTCTCGCGGTTGAATCTGCTGGTGAACGATCTTCTGGAGACCTCGCGGATCCAGAGCGGAAGCGTGTCGATGCGCCCCGAAAGCTTCTGTCTGACCGATGAAATCGGGCGGATCATCGACACCTATCAGGCGCTGACCGCCGCGAAGGGCATCCGGATCCTATCCGAGGCGGAGGAATCGGTGAATGTGGTGGCAGACCGGTCGCTGATTGTGCGGGCGGTGATGAATCTGATCAACAACGCCATGACCTATACGGGCGACGACCGGACGGTAACGATCCGGCAGACGCTGCGGGACGGTTTTGTCCGCATCGAGGTCGGCGACAGCGGCGAGGGCGTCGCTCCCGACCAGTTGGAGCTGATCTGGGATCGCTATTACAAGGCGGAAGGCAACCACAAGCGTGCCGTCGTAGGGACGGGACTGGGACTGTCGATCGTCAAGTCTATCGTCATCATGCATGGCGGAAACTACGGCGTTCGCAGCAAGGTCGGGCAGGGATCTACCTTCTGGATCGAGATCCCGGCGGATCACGGATGATGAGACGGAAAGGCATATACGATGTTGATTAGAAAGTATCAATCCTCTGACTGTAACGAACTTGCAGAACTGTTTTATCATACGGTTCACACAATCAATGCAAAAGACTATTCAAAAGAACAGCTGGATGTGTGGGCAACAGGACAAATCGATTTGGAAAAATGGAATCAGTCGTTTCAGGAACACTATAGTCTGGTTGCGGTGGATGATGGAAGGATCGTCGGATTCGGGGATATAGATCGTACAGGCTATCTTGACCGATTGTACGTTCATTCTGAATATCAGAGAAAGGGAATCGCTGCAGCCATTTGCGACGAACTCGAACGGGCTGTCGATGCAGACAGAATCACCGTGAATGCGTCGATTACGGCACGACCATTCTTTGAGAAAAGAGGATATAGGGTAGTCCGGGAACAGCAAGTAGTCAGAAACGGCGTTTATTTAACAAATTATCTTATGCACAGACGGATCAGTCCGGATTTTCCCGGAATTGATAAGATGAACGATAGGAGGAATGCAGAATGAGCGAAATAATGGAATTTGCCGACAGAGAGGCATTCAGAAAATGGCTCTGTGATCATTGCCTGTCGGATGAAGGCGTTTGGCTTTTGTTTGGCAAAGCCGGCGGACCGAAAACAATAAAAGCAGGAGAAGCACTTGAAGAAGCGCTCTGCTTTGGATGGATTGACGGACAGATGCAGAGCATTGACGATCAAACTTATAAGAAATATTTTTCACAGCGCCGTGAGAACAGCAAGTGGTCGGAGAAAAACAAGGCGTTGGTGAAAAGCCTTGAAGAGCGGGGACTTATGACCGATTTCGGCAGAAAGAAAATAGAGGAAGCCCAAAAAAACGGTCAGTGGAACGCTCCGAAATCCCCGGCGGTTACCGAGGAACAAATTGCCTGCCTTTCTGCGCTTCTGGAAGGATATGAGCCTGCCTGTACGAATTTTAAAGCGATGTCCTTATCTGTAAAGAAAACCTATACGCGAGCGTATTTTGACGCAAAGACGGATGCCGGACGGGAGAAGCGGTTCGCTTGGATGGTGGACAGGCTCAATAAAAATTTAAAACCTATGTAACGGTTGGTTATGCGCACCCGAGCAGCATGAAAACAGATTCAGACAAAGGAAATCTTTGGATTTTGCGCAAAATCCCTTGACAAAACCCTATCCATATGCTATACTGTATAGCAAAGCAAAATACGCTAAAGCGTATGACGCTTGAATTGTTTAAAATTCACAGAGGTGAACATTCTTTTTGGATAACCCGCACTTATGCAGCACGGATACCCATGTAAGTAATATGTAATGCAACAGAGATTAGGGACAGTATGCCTGTCCTTGGTCTTCTGTTGCTGTTTTTTATATAATAAAGGAGTTGAAATTATAATGGACGGCGACAGTACAGGCCGATTGTTACTGATTTTTGTACTACTGATCCTTTCCGGACTGATGTCCGCACTGGAAACCGCATATTCCTGCTGTAACCGCATCCGCATCATCCAGCTTGCGGACAGCAAGGACAAACGGGCGATCCGTACCGAGAAGATTCTGGATCGCTTTGACGACGCACTGGTTGCGATCCTCGTCGGAAACAACCTGTGCAACACGCTGGCGGCATCCGCCTGCACCCTGCTTTGCATCGACCTGTGGGGGGACAGCGGATCGGTGATCTCCACCATCGTGATCACCGTGGTGGTCTTTGTCCTGGCGGAGACCCTGCCCAAGAACATTGCGAAGGCCAATGCCGAGCGTTTTTCCATGTTCTTTTCCGCCCCCTTCCGGATCTACATAAAGATCATGACGCCGATCACTTTCCTGTTTACCGGATGTACGGCACTTTTGAAGAAGCTTGCGGGCAGAAAGGAAGAGGAACCTATCTATACCGAGGACGAATTCGAGGACATCGTGGATAATATCGGCGAGGAAGGCGTTCTGGAACCCGAGGAGACGGAGATCGTGCGAAATTCGCTGGATTTCTGCGATACCAAGGTTACCGAGATCCTCTGTCCGCCCGAGCGGATCCGCTCTGCCTCGCTGGACGCCGATCGGGACGATCTCGACCGGATGCTCCTTGACTGCGGCTACTCCCGCCTGCCGATACGCGGCGAAGGGGAGTCCTACAGCGGATTTCTGCGGGTCAACGACTATCTGATCGCAAAACTGCAGGATCCGGCGGCAGATCCCCGGGATTTCGTTTCCCCGATGATCTACGTCTCCCCCGATACCCGGATTTCCACGGCTTTTGAGGAAATGAAGACGAAAAAATGCCATATGGCACTGGTTCGGGGCGAGGATCGGACGGTTCTCGGACTCCTGACCATGGAGGACATTCTGGAGGAAATCGTGGGAACGATTCCCACTCCCGAGGTCAGAAGGGAGGCGCACGTATGAATGTCGTTACTGCATCGATTCTGATCGCGCTTCTGCTGCTGGCATCCGCCTTCTTCTCGGGAAGCGAAATTGCCCTTACCTCGGCAAACAAAATCCGACTGAAGAAGTCGGCGGAGGAAGGGAACCGTAGGGCGGTCTGCGCCATGTGGCTTTCCGAACACTTCACGTCTGCCCTTTCGGCGATTCTGTTTTATAACAATCTGGTGAACCTGTCCGCGTCCACCGTGGCGACGCTGGCTGCCGCCGCGCTGATCGCATCGGAGGGGCTTGCCCAGACGGTGGCAACGGTCAGCGTGACCCTTCTGCTGCTGGTTTTCGGCGAGATTATCCCAAAAGTGTTCGCCAAGGAGTATGCCGATAAGCTGGTGAACGTGATCGCGTCCCCCCTGCGGATCTTCATGCGGATCTGCTATCCGGCAGTGCATCCGGTGGATCTTGCCATCGAAAAGATTTCGTCGATCTGGACGCCCAAGACCGCCGCGCCGACGGTGACCGCCGAGGAGCTGGTGACCATCGTGGACGAAATGGAGGAACAGGGCGGCTTTACCGAGGAGGAAAGCGACCTGATCCGCTCGGCGATCGAGTTCAACGAGCTGACCGCCAAGGATATTCTGACCCCGCGCGTGGACACGCTGGCCTTCGATCTCTCGGACGGAATCGAGAAGCTGATCGCCGACCGGGATCTGCTGTCCTATTCGAGATTCCCAGTTTACGAGGATTCCATGGACAAAATCGTGGGCATCCTCAGCACGAGAGTTTTCGTCCGCGCCTATTTTGAGAATGGGAAGGACACCGATATTCGTTCGCTGCTGACCCCGCCGCTGTATGTACATATGACCCGTGACATTTCGTCGATTCTGCCCGAGATGCGGGAGAGCGGCTGCGAGATGGCGATCGTGCTGGACGAATACGGCGGAACGGAGGGAATTCTGACCGTAGAGGACATCGTGGAGCAGATCGTCGGCGAAATCTTCGACGAGGGCGACGAGGTGGAGAACGATCTGATCCACCGGGGCGCCTATACCGAGGTGGACGGCAGTATGGCGATCCACGAGTTCTTCGACCAGATGGAGATGGATCCCGACGAGGTGGAGAGCGAATACGCCACCATAGGCGGCTTTGCCACCGAGCAGCTCGATAAGATCCCCGAGGAGGGTGACACCTTCGAGTACGGCAATCTGACGGTTCATGTGACCGAGATGGCCGGAAACCGGGTTGAGAAGCTGCTTGTGAAGGTCAATGAGCCGGAAGAAGAGGAATAAAAGAAATACCGGGACTTGGGGTGTTGCCTCAAGTCCCAGTTGTTTTTTTGTAAGGATGTTAGTAGCAAAAGTTTTCGTCCACCTTTTTTAAAAGGTGGCGCGGTGGAGGGCGCGTAGCCCTCCTCGCCGCGCGCACGCGGCGAAATTCCCCTCACGGCCCTTTTCTTTTTGCCAAGCTTTTTCTTTTGGGCCTACAAGGTCAAAAGAAAAAGCGGACTAACGAGTCTAATGAAACTGCATCTCTGTCGATAAGGCGACGGTTATAGGGAAGGATTTCTTGTGCCTGCTGGGACGGGAATTGCTTCACAATCATACCCAGATCGGTTCGGGCGCACTCTCCGTTTCGCTACATACCGCCAGCATCAGCTCGCCGATCTCGTATACCGAAAAAACGTGCGGTCGGTCGGGCAGGGTGATCGGAATCCCGCAGCCGAGGAATTTCCCGTAGCTCTCGAATTCCACCCATCTCCGGGTCAGATCCCGGGGATCGGTCGAATCGGTTGCCAGAAATCGCTCCGCCACCCGACGGCTGATCGGGCGCACGATTTGCAGATCGACGCCGATCTCCCGATCGCTGATGGCGGCCGCCACCGCTCCTGCCGTATGGGAAAGGCTGAAATAGATCGGATTTCCCTTGAAATAGGGCTTTCCGTATCTGTTTCGCAGGATTTCGGGTATTTCCCCGAATCCTCGTTTGAAAAGCAGCTCCCGCAGCAGACCCCAGACTGCCGCCGACTGCTCCGACGGCTTCGCCGCGTCAGTCTTTCTTAGGTACAGCTCGATCATGGCGGGGTCTCCCTCCGAAGGGGGCGGGCAGAGTCAGTCGGTCGACCAGTGGAGTGAAGAGCGACAGAATCGCAATGCAGAGATAGATCCCGTCGAATCCTAACTTGATCCGGCAGAGGATCGTGCCCGCGCCGATCAGTACGCCGTAGATCAGCCGCCCGGAGGTGCTGATCGGCACCTTGATGGGATCGGCGGCGATGAAGATCACGCCCAGGAGCAGTCCACCGCTGCAAATCTGGTCGCCGATGTAGGCATAGTAGGCGACCGAATCGGGCGCAAGCTCCATGGCGAGGAATCCCGCCGCTACCAGCGCCGCTATCGGGATCTCCCAGCGGATGTGTCCCCGGATGAGCAGATAGATGCCTCCAAGAATCAGTAGCAGACCGGAAATCTCGCCGATGCCGCCCTCTCCGCGCCCCAAAAAGAGATCAAGCGTGGAAATGTCGGGGCTGTTTCCGGCGATCAGATCGTCAAGGGCGGTGCGGATCGGTTCGCCGCCGGACAGCGCGTAGCTGTCCTGATAGCTGTGGGTGATCAGCATTGCCAGCGCGGAGGATGCCGCCACCGGAGCGATGATGCTGCAAAGCAACCGCCTGAGCAGGAGTACCGCCGTGAATACAGCCAGCAGAATCACCCAAAGGGAGACGCTTGCGGGCATGGTAAAGGCGATCAGAAGCCCCATCAGCGGAGCGGATCCGTCAAAACGGACTCTTTTCTGCCTTTTGGTCAGGATCAGAATGCCTTCGCAAAGAAGATCCAGCAGGGTGGCGAAAATAACGGAGAAAAGACAGAGAACCGCGGTATACCCGCCGTTTCGGTAGATCATCCATAAAAAGGCGGGAGCCAGCGCGATCAGCGTTTCCAGCATCACGGTACGGCTGTCGGAATCGGCATGCAGAAAGGGCGCGGATCTCATGACTTCACCTCCGTTTGTGACTTGAGTTCGGACATTTCCTCTGCCAGAGGGATCCCGGCGGGGCAGACGTAGGAGCAGCAGCCGCATTCTATGCAGCAGGCGGCGAAACCGGCGTTATTGCCGCCCTTCCGGCTGACGCCGACAATTCCGCCCAGCGGACTGCCGCTCAAAAGCCTTCCTACGACGCTGTCCTCCCGAACATCGGAGGCGAGGATCATCCTCGGGGAAAGGTACATGGGGCAGGCACGGAAACAGCGGTCGCAGCCGATGCAGTTTTCGGGTAAGCGGTCGGTCTGCTGCCGGATCACGGTCAGCGATCGGGTAGTCGGTTTGACGAAGTCTTCGGGACGCACGGTATTTCCGCGCATAATTCCGTTTTCGACGACGCGCGTGCGCCGGAGCCGGTCGGAAATCCCGGGAAGCTCCCCGATCGGCGTGCCAACGGGAACGCGAAGGGTCTGCGGCTCCCGGACGCCGGCACCGTCAATCGCCACATAAGTGTGGGTATATCGTTTCCCATCCAGAAAGAGATCGGCGATCGCCAACGCTTCGGCGGGAGAGAGGATCAGAACGCCCGCCTCTTCGGGAGTCCGCGTGCAGTTCAGCTCTTTCCCGGTCAGAAGGGAGAATAACGGGCGATCCAGATGGGCAGGATAGACGGGAAGAACCCGCTGTGTGCGGATTTTCGGCGAAAAATCGCCGATGGCATCCCGGATTGTCTTTTTGATCTTCTTGTCGGAGAAGGAGAGCAGGATCCGACCTTGTCCGGCGGCGAAAACGACCATAATCAGCTTGAGCGCGCTCACCAGCCGATCGGCATAGGCTGCGGCAAGGGCTCCGCTGACGCCGGAATAGGGCTCGGGATCAAAGGCGGGAATCGCCGCAAGATAGATCCCGGCGGCACGCTCCAGCTTCTGCCAGAGCGGCTGACCCGATGGGGTAGGGATCCCCGCTTCCCGGACGGCTTCGATGATGTCGGCGGGGGTCAGCGTATCAAGATCCTTCCCGGTCTGGGGGATGGGATCGTCTTTTTCGGCGTTCTCCTGATCATTGTCCACGAAAAGGATGCCGTTTTCGATCCGGACGCTGCCCGAGATCGGGGAAAGGATGGGCAGAGCGTCCCGGACTGCCAGCTTGTCGCCGATTTTCACGCTGTCGCCGGCAAAGACGCAGAGTTCGGCACCTTCCGCGGGGACTCCGATGACCGACGGGGAAGGATAGGTGGATATTTCAGGCGTAGATTTCTGATTCGGCAGGGAAAGGAGAACCCCGCCGCGGATCGTGCGGCGCACAGAATCGCCTCCGTAACTAGTAATGTTATTCACTATTATAGCGCACTTTTTTGAAAAAATCAAGGAATAATCGGTGAACAAACCAAGATCGGCGAGGAATTTTTTAAAAAAATCTGAAAAAATTTTTCCAAAAAGACTTGACAAGCCGAAAGAGATATGCTATAATGATCAAGCGTCAATCGGGACATCCGATTTGCGAATATGGCGGAATAGCTCAGTTGGCTAGAGCGCT
>CAYOON010000040.1:0-10280 GCA_964405595.1 uncultured Lachnospiraceae bacterium
TGCGCACAAGTGCGCATGGGGGAAGAGCCTTCGGCGCTTGAGATGGTTCTTCCCCCTCGCCCCCGCTAGCTAGCGACTTCCGCTGAACTATAGGTAGAGGATAATAACAAGAAAACCCTGTCAAGAATCAAACATTTATGCTCGATTCTGACCGGGTTCCCTATTTTGTCGCTTTCTTTTTCAAGGACGCTTTTTACAGCCCCTTATTTAGCCTTCATCACGAACCGCCACAGACGATCCCTGTCGGCAGGCTCGGCGTAGTCGATGCCGATTCTCGGCGTACATTCGTATTCGGCGGTAAATCCGTCGTCCTCCAACCAGAGCTCGGCATCGTCAGCCGTCAGATTGGCACCGTTCAGCCCACGGCTGATGGACAGCGCCTTGGTCAGTCTGCCCGGCCCGCTGTACCCCTCTACCCCGCGGATCAGCACCGCTTGGGGATTCCCTTCCGCTCCGCTAACTACGTTCAGCAGACTATGGATCCCATAGCAGAGATAGACGTATGCCGTGCCGCCCCTTTCGTAGAGGGTGGCGGTTCGGGGCGTCCTGCCCCGATGGGCATGACAGGCGGTATCCGACTCGCCCAGATAGCACTCGGTCTCGGTGATCCGCATTCGCAGGATCTCCCCGTCTATGCGCCGGCAGAGCAGCTTCCCCAGCAGTTTGGGCGCCAGCGTATCGGCATTTTCGGCATAAAATTCGGCGGTCAGTCTCATGGGATTCTCCTTTTATCGCAGGATCAGCACGGCAGCGGTCAGCAGGATCAGCGCGCCGAAATTAAAGAGAGAAAACAGGCTTATGTAATACTTCCCTTTTCCGGGGTTATCCTGCACATACTCCCGGAAGGTGATCAGACTTGCCAGCGAGGCGATCAGCGTTCCCACCCCGCCGATGTTCACGCCGATCAGCAGATCGGCGTAGTTTTCGGTAAACTGCGACAAAAGGATCGCCGAGGGGACGTTGCTGATACACTGGCAGGACAGGATTGAGAACAGCAGAGTGTTCTTGGCAAGCAGTCCCGAAAAAAGTGCCCGGATCGGCTCCATTCTTGCCATATTCCCGGCAAAAATGAAGAAAAACACGAAGGTCAGTAGCAGCGGATAGTCCACCTGTGCCAGTGCCTTCCGATCGGCAAACAGCAGCACCGCCGGGATCACGATCAGCCCGATCTGATAGGGGATCCCCCGGAAGACGATGGCGATCGCCAGCGCGAAGAGAGTCAGATAGAGCGCCGTCCTGCCCTTTGGCAGCCGGATCGGCTCGTCCTCCACCGCCAGCGGCTCCGATTTCACGAAAAGACAGCAGATTGTAATCAGGCTGACCGCAATCCCGAAGGGGAGCAGCATGATTCCTATGAATTCCATGGTGGGGATATGGAATTTCGTATAAAGATAGAGATTCTGCGGATTCCCGAAGGGGGTCAGCATACCGCCGAGGTTAGCGGCGATATTCTGCATAATGAAGGTGAAGGCCATGTACTGCCGCTTTCCCGTACCCGTCAGCACGAAGAATCCCAGCGGCAAAAAGGTCAGCAGCGCCATGTCATTGGCAATCAGCATGGAGCCGATGAAGGTGATATAGACCAGCACCAGCATACAGCTACTCGTGGTTTTGAAGCGTTTGACCACGCTCCTTGCCAGCAGATAGAAAAAACGGACGTTTTTGAGGGCGCACACCACTGCCAGCACGCAGAACAGGCAGGTCAGCGTCTTGAAATCGAAATAGTCCAGATACGCGCGATCGGGCGGGATCAGGAAACAGGTGATCACCGCCGCCGCGAAGGCGATCAGCATAACCGCGTTTTTTCGGGCAAACACCCGGATTTCTGTCAACATGTCCTTACACTTAAAATGGATCGGAGCAGCTACTGTTCAGATGAACAACTCCGCTGTTCATCGTAACAGCTCCGCTGTTCCGAGACTTACTCGAAATATCCGGCGGCGGCAATCTTTTCGGAATCGAGCCGGAGAACCTTGATTACCCTGCCCTCGCCCATGGGCTTTCTTGCCTGATAGAGGTAGCCCTTGGCGATCATTTCCTGCATCGCCTTTTCGATGATCTCCTTTTCCACGCCCGTGGCGTTCGAAACGGCGCTCAAGGTCGCTTTGAAGGTCGGATTTGCGTTCTTTCTGGCGCGGTAGACGTCGGCGATCTTCCGATAGATCGCGCGGTAGTAGCAGCGATCCATTTCTTCGGGCAGAGGGAGCTCCACCGATTTGGTCGCCACCGATTTCAGCTGACTGCTGAAGGCGGATTTGATCCCGTATACGACCACTTCCTTATGGCGTTTATTGACTAAAAACGAGACGACCGAAGAGAAATGACCGTCTCCCGAGAAGATCAGCACCGCTTTTTCCCTGCCGCCTGCGATTTCGTGCTGGTAGATATGATCCAGCATGATGAAATCGGTGTATTCTTTCTCGGCGTGCTCATCGGCGTTCTGCGTTTCGATGATTGTGTTGGAGATTTCCCGCAGTACCGAGAGCATCTCCCGCAGCTTGGGATTGGAAAAATCGCCGAAGAAGCAGACTTCACGCAGGTCGTATTCCCTGCGGACGGTTTCGTACCAGCCCTTTACGTCGGGCTTTCCGCCGAAGTTTGTGTACATGGAGATACACCAATGATCGAAATCAACGTAGGCTATTGCTTTTTTCTTTTGGCTGCTGAATAGCATTTGGTTCCTCCTTTCTTGATGAATTTTCGGTAAAACGCATAACAAACGGTAGAGCGTTTTAAGAAAGTTTTCGTCCACCTTTTTCAAAAGGTGGCGGATTCCGCGGTGCCGCAGGCAACGCTGGGCAGCGCCTTTGGTCGCGCTCCGCAGAGCGCGAAATTCCCTTTCGGCGTTTTCTTTTTGTTAGCTTTTTCGAATCATGCGAAGCATGATTTGCGCCTCTCTTCGGCCAAAAGAAAAAGCGGACTGACAAGTCTGATCTAGCCCCACGGCTGCCGTATAACCATAGTGTGCGTTTTTACCCCCGCTATTATAGCACAAAATATTCCATTCGGCAAGAGCAGTTTGAAACTTTTTTCAAATATCATTCATTATTTTTTAGAAATGTGTAAAGATCAAAAAAAACAAGCGATAATCTCGATTTTCCTCCGCCAAATTTCCCCCTTTTTCGCCCGTTTCGCGGGATACTGGTCGAGTTGCACAAAAAAACGATGACAAGTTCGTGAATAAGTAATGTTGATTTATTCTGAAAAGTATGTTATAATGATGTACAATAAGTTCGCAAACGATCGGTATCCGAACGTATGCGGACAAATTTAACAGTAAGAAAGGATTTCGCAATGAAAAACAACAAAACAAAGCAGATTCTCTCGGCCGTATTGCTGGGTGCAATTTGCGCAGCAGCGATTCCCGCATTTGCAGTTTCCGCTGCATCGAACACCTCCGTAAAGCTCGACGGCAAGCTGGATGAGGTCGCAAACCTGTCCTCCTACAAGATCACGGCAAACGACGGAAAGAAGAATGTAACCTTCTATGCCGCACTCACCGAAGAGGGCAACCTGTATCTGGCAGCAGACGCTTACCATGACGTCTATCTCTCCGAAAGCGAAGGCTACTCCTGGCACAGAAACACCAACTTCGAGTTCTGGGTAAACGGCAGTCAGGCTTGGATTTCGGCAGCCGGCAAGGGCGACAGAGAAGGAAAGATCTATGATTCCAAGATGGTTTCCACCGAGGTTAAGAACGGCGATACCAAGTATCACACCATCACCGAGGCGATCATCCTGAAGGATCGCTTCACGGTTGACGGCGACGGCATCGTGAAGCTCGGCGCCGCATGGAAGACCCCCGGCGACCTGCTGACCAGCGAACGGGTCAACAACGACGACTGGTGGCGTACCCGCAATGCGGACAAATCCGAGAACAACAATCTGTGCGTAACCAAGGGCGGTATCTTTGAGACCGTCGATGCCGCAAAGGCTTCCACCTCCGCAGGTCTGAAATACGCTTCTCCCGAGGCAGTTCAGTCGGTCGATCAGCGCGGCAAATGGGCGAAATCCGGCAACGATTACACCCTTCTCGACCGCGGCGGTCTGGGCAACAGCTTCAGCTACTACGGTCTCGGCGACTCCGATAAGACCGTAACCCTGTCGGCAACCTTCGATCTCTCGAAGTACCGCCTTCAGGAGCAGGGCTTCATGTTCGCAGTCAGCGATGTCGAAGTCAACGCAGAGCAGGGCAACGTCGTAAACGAGGGTGCCTCCAACTACTATCTGGTTGACATTCGTCCCGGACATAACAATGTCAAGATCGGTATCGAGCGCAACGAAAAGAAGTGGGGCGGCTGGACGATCGACCTCGACGCGAACGGAACGGTTGCAAATGCGGAACCCGTTGTCATCACTGCTACCTATAAGGCAGGCAAGATTGCCATATACCTGAACGGCAACCTGGTAATCACCTACGCCGACGAGAACCCTCTGACCGGTACCGGTTACGGCCTGGCATCCAAGACCACCTACAGAACGATGTCCAATGTCACCGCCAAGGAAGACAACTCGGCAGTTGCTACCGAGATCAAGACGACCATCGGCTCCACCGAAGAGCTGGACGCTCTGATTGCCACCGTCAACTCGGTTGGTAAGAGCTTCGGCGCAGGCAAAGAGTTCAAGCTGACCGCCGATCTGGACTACACCGGAAAGAAGTTCACTCCCATCAATGACGCAGTATTCACGCTGGACGGCGACGGTCACACCATCTCCGGCATCACCACCACTGTGAACAATGCAGGAAACGGCAACTACGGTATTATTGCCAAGGCGATGACCAACGGCTACGGCGGACAGGGTCTGATCAAGAACCTGAAGCTGAAGGATTGCTTCCTCACGGTTAATGGCGCAACCGGCGCGAATGTCGGCGGCGTTATCGGATTCGGCGACCGCGGCACGGCTACCGACATCACGCTGAACAACGTCATCGTAACGGTTGACGGCGAGGCAGTTGTCGGCGCGCTGATCGGCAGACGCGACTGGGCAAACGGCTACGAGAACGAGAACGGTATCAAGAATATCGTATTCGACAAGGTTACCATCGACGCTCCCAAGGCAACCGTAGGTATCCTCATCGGTGCAACCGGCGGCGACGCCAAGGGTGCCGTATCCGCGGTTACCGGTAAGGTTTGCATCAAATCCGCAAACGAGAATCCCGGCATCGTCGGTGGCGATAACAGCGGCTTCACCGCTGACGACACCGTTACGGTAGAGAAGATCGCGGAGTCCGAGGCCAAGGTTCCCGAGAAGCCCGTAGATCCTGTGGATCCCACGAAACCTGTACCTCCTGCTCCGACCGGCAGCGCAGTTGTCGCCCTCGGCGCACTCGCAGTCCTGTCTCTGGCAGGCGTAGCAGTTGCTACCAAGAAGAGACGCTGATCTCTCTTGATCTGAATTTAATATCCGAGAGGCTGTCGCGTGAAAATGCGACAGCCTCAACTTGTAGAAAATCCACCAGCTCGGTGGATTTTTTTTGACAGACTGAACCACCAGTTTACTGATGGTTATGATAATTATATTAGTATATTTTTTTTATGTAATAGTCTCTTGACTTTTACCGAATTCGGTGCTATAATTTAGTTCGAGAAATGGACACTCAAAAGATATTATGAGAGTTGATTCTAAAATTATGAAAGAAGAGGTAATTTTCAAATGAGGCTACAAAAAATCAAAACACAATTGAAATCCGTCTTTGCGCTCGCTCTGACACTTACAATGGTAATCCCTGTCTTTGCAATCGGACAGACGAAGGCAACTGCGGAGGAGACAACGAAGTACAGTAAAATCTCGTTGACAGATTTAATGAAAAAATATCCGAACGGGAAATACTGGAATCATGCGCCGGGAACCGCAAACAATCCGGACGGTTATTCCGATACTCCATGTACGCATCACGGCACCTGTGGAGCCTATGATGGAACATGCGGATGCAATGTCTATACGGAATATTATTCGGAGAAACCGTGGTCGTGGTCATCCCGTCAGTGCTTCGGTTTTGCCTACAAACTGGCATCGCTGTGCTACGGAGGACAACCGCACAAAGAATGGAAAAGAATTACAGTGGGCGATGACGGTACTGCCGGGCTAAAACGAGTCAAGGATGCGGTCGATAATGTCAAGCCAGGCGACATCATCCTTTACAACTCCACACCAACAGTTTTTCACCTTCTATTTGTCTATGAGGTCAATGGAGAAACCTTAACCATAGCAGACTGTAATTATGATTTACATTGCGGTATTCGCTGGGGTGCAAAAGTTACGAAGAGCTACGTGAAGAGTAAAATGACTGAGACCAATCCAACATATAGCCCGGAAATTGCAGTAGCACCGTATGAATTGGTTTTCCCGGATATGGCAAATTATGCTACTGTCTCACTCGAATCAACATTCCTGACACTTCCCGTGGGTGAATCGTTCTCGCTGGATGCTGTTGTCTCTCCGGCTTCTGCAAAAGTAACATGGTCGTCCAATAAGGCAAGTGTAGCATCGGTAGACGCAACGGGCAAGGTCACAGCGAAGGCCGCCGGAACGGCAGAGATCACCGTAACGACCGAGAGCGGAAATTCAGATAGTGTGACCATTAACGTGGTACAGGTTCCGGCAACCTGCGCGGAAAGTTGGACGGTTAAATCAGAAAAAATCGGACCGCGCGTTTCCGCCGATGATAAAGCCTCCAGAGCCAACAGATGGACGGATGCAACCTCCAGCGGTTATTATGTTGTTGAAAAGGGTGCCGAACTTTATATTCTGGCAAAATCCACCGACTCGTCCGGCAGTACATGGGGCTTCGGATACGGACGCAACAACACTCTGAAGAAGAACATCTGGGGATGGTACCAGCTCGAGGGCGAAACCTTCAACTTCACCTATCCGAGCGATCATAAGAACAGCGGGCAGATCATCATCGAGGGAAACAAAGCAAGACCCGGCGGAACGGTAGAGGTTACAGTCAGCCTGAAAAACAATCCGGGTATCTCGTACCTCTCTTTGACCCCCCGCTACGATTCTTCAATCCTTACTATCGAATCTGTCGAGAACGGATCACTTATCAAAGATATGGATAAGAGCGTCAACTACATTTGGAGCACAGACAAGGACGCGACCGCTGACGGAGTGCTGTTACGCATGACCTTCCGGGTTCGAGATAATGCTCCTGATGGGGAGTATTCCGTGACTATGCGCTGTAATGAAGCGTATGCGCAGGATTTCAGTAATGTCGCATTTTCCGTGCAGGGCGGAGCAATATCGGTCGTCAACTTCGTTTACGGTGACGTAACCGGGGATCAGGAAATCAACGGCAAAGATGTTATTCTGCTTCGTAGGTATATGGCAAACTACGACTACGGAACAGGAACATCTTCTGTAGCTGTAGACGCAGGCGCAGACGTGAATGGCGACGGAAATGTAAACGGCAAAGATGTCATTCTTTTGAGACAGTATATGGCAAACTACAATTATGAAACCGGGACTTCTCCAATCGTACTCGGTCCGCGCACTTGATTTATTTCAGGAGGAAAGCCTTTATGAAGAGATTACTCAGTTTTTCGCTTGCGCTAATCTTGATTGCCACACTATTTTGCCCCACAATGATGGCATCTGCAACAACACTTAATGGTAAGTTGACCATTGCAGGAGACAATATCGTGGCAAAGCCGGGCGATACAGTCAGTATCCAACTGTGCATCAAAGAAAATCCTGGAATTGCATGGCTAGCCATTACTCTTGCTTTCGACAGCAAGGTCTTCGAGTTGCAGAATGTAGAAAACGGTTCTATATTAAAAGACATGGATCGAGGTGTCAATTTAGTATGGTCAGACGATAAAAACAGTACAAAAACGGGTGTTTTGGTCACTCTAACCTTCAAAATCTCTGACAAAGCTCTTGATGGAAATTATGAAATTGGCATTAAAGGACGCGAATGTTACAATGATGATTTTGACGATGTTCTACTCTCTATTACCAACACCCGAATTACCGTATCGGCTGAAAAAGGTGCAAGACCGTTTTCTCACGGTTCAACCGAAAACGGCAAACTGGCAACGCCCAATCATTCAGCGTATGTGCAAGCAGGTACTTTCCAAGACAAAAAGGCCATTCGTCTGCTGATTCTCACTCGTGGCGAGGCGGTTGGCAATCGGTTCACCGTAAGCTTCAAGAAAGCCGACGGAAGTATCATCTCCGAAGTTACTCGTACAGTTGGCTCTGATGCAGAAGTCTTTACCGAGGTTCGTGCCGCTGATACGGTGTTCATCGCCGATAAAGATTGCACAATTTACGGTATTGCCTTGTATGAAGAGAATGAAAAGATCGAATTTTCGACCGTAACCCTGACTTTAGAAACCACCAACGGCGAAATCTATGCGGGAACTTTGGGTTACAGAGAGATTTTCGGGAATTAAGAAACATACATCCAAATCCCCTGAATTTACGATCATTGAGGACGTTTTACTGAGTTCGATAATGCCCCATTTCCAAAAGGAAATGGGGCAAAAATATGTAGATCAGACGAGATTTATACGCAATGACGCAAAAAATGTTACAAATATTGGAATTTTTCCATATACCTCTTGCATTATTCAAAAAAAATGATTATACTGATGATTAGATTTTACTTGTTTGTAGATTGACAACAAGCCTTGCCGTTTTCCACTTGTTTTCCGAAAATCTTTTCCCGAAAGGATCCGTCTTATGAAAAAACTACTCGTCATCGACGGCAACAGCATCCTGAACCGTCAGTTCTACGGCGTGCGTCCGCTGACCACCAAATCGGGGCTGTCCACCAACGCCGTCTACGGCTTCCTGAACGTCCTGCTCTCCCAACTGAACACCCTCTCCCCCGATTACGCGGCAGTCGCCTTCGACGTCCACGCCCCCACCTTCCGCCATAAGGAGTACGCCGACTATAAAGCCGGCAGACATGCCACTCCCCCCGAGCTGCTCGAACAGTTCCCCTACACAAAACGCCTGATCGAAGCCCTCGGCCTCCGGATCCTCGAAAAGGAGGGCTGGGAAGCCGACGACATCCTCGGCACCCTCGCCCGCTATGCCGCCGAGGAAGGCGATACCCATACCTACGTCCTCACCGGTGACCGGGACAGCCTCCAGCTCATCAGCGACAACTGCACCGTCCTCCTCGCCACCAACTTCGAAACCGTCCCCTATGACCGCGAAAAGTTCAAGGAGAAATACGGCGTCATCCCCGAGCAATTCGTGGATATGAAGGCGCTCATGGGCGATAGCTCGGATAATATCCCCGGCGTCACCGGTATCGGCGAAAAGACCGCCTCCAAGCTGATCGGTCAGTGGGGCGATCTGGATAACCTCTACGCCAATCTCGACAAAATCAAGAAGAGCAAGATGCTGGATAACCTGATCGCCGATAGAGAATCCGCCTATCTCTCCCGTTATCTAGCGAAAATCGTCACAAATGTCCCCTTGGAAGGCGGTCTGGAAACCCTTCGCCGGAAAGAACCCCATCAGGACGACCTTCTCGCCCTCCTGACCGAGCTGGAATTTTCCGGATTCATCAAAAGATTGAATCTGACCGCCGAAAAAGCCGCCGAACTCACGAAAACCGAGCTGAAAGTCTCCGAACTTGCAGACAAAGATTTCGGCGATTACCCCGCAATCTCTCTGTCGGACGATTCCATCGAGATCTGTGACGGCAGCGCGATCTACACGGCCTCCTTCGGCGATCTTGCCGAGCTTCGGAGCTTCTTCGAAGCCCCCAATCGTGCCTTCCGGGTATACGACAGCAAAAATCTCTTCCATAAACTGTCAAAGGCAGGGATCGCGCCCATCGAATGCGGATCCGACGTCCTGCTGGCCGCCTATGTTCTCACCCCCACCGACAACAGCTACGAGATCAGCCGCCTGTCCACTGCCTATTTAGGTTCCCCGGCGGAGGGCGCGCAGGCAATCTATGCGCTGTCCGATGTGCTGGAGAAGGAGCTGGCGGATAAGGATATGCTCGCCCTCTATCGGGATCTGGAAATCCCGCTGGCGAAGGTGCTCTTCCATATGGAAGAGCGGGGAATGCTCATCGACAGGCAGGGACTGCTCGACTTCTCCGCCATGCTGGAGCGCTCGATCGAGGAAGATACCCAAAAAATCTACGAGCTTGCGGGGCACGAGTTCAATATCGGCTCGCCCAAGCAGTTGGGCGTGGTGCTCTTCGAAGAGCTGGAACTGCCCGCCTACAAAAAGACCAAATCGGGCTACTCCACATCCGCCGAGGTTCTGGAAAAGCTCCGCCCCTACCATCCGATCATCGACCT
>CAYOON010000041.1:0-10215 GCA_964405595.1 uncultured Lachnospiraceae bacterium
CGAGGGCTCCGCCCCTCGACCCCGCCACCTTTTGGAAAAGGTGGACGAAAACTTTTTCACAAATTCAGCAATAGCCTATAGAACAACCACGAAAGGCAAGGTAATGTCTATGAAACACACCTTCCGGGGCGGTGCCCATGTCCGGGAGTACAAACTGACCGCCGATCAGCCGATCTGCGTGATGCCCCCTCCCGCGACCCTTACCATACAACTGTCCCAACATATCGGCGCACCCGCCAAACCTGTCGTTCAGCCGGGCGACCCCGTCTGCCGCGGACAGGTGATCGCCCTCGTGGAGGGCGCGCTGGGCTGCCCTATCCATTCCCCCGTCTCGGGAACGGTCGGTAAGCTGATCCCCGGCACCTCCGCCTCCGGCGCACCCATCTCCTGTATGGTCATCGAGAACGACTTCAAGGACACCCCCGATCCTACCATGCAGCCCTTCGCCAAGCCGCTGCCCGAAGCCACCGCCGACGACATCGCCGGAGTCCTGCATTCCGCCGGAATCGTCGGAATGGGCGGCGCGACCTTCCCCGCCTACGCGAAACTGCGCTCGGCTATCGGAAAGGTGGATCGCCTGATCGTCAACGCCGCCGAGTGTGAGCCCTTCATCACCGCCGATCATCGGATGATGCTGGAGAAACCCGAGCTGATCCTCCGCGGTGCCGACATCCTGCGCCACGCGCTGGGGCTTGAGCGCGGCACGATCGGCATTGAGGACAATAAGTCGGACGCTATCGCCGTCATGCAGAAGCTGGCGGGCGAATACTCCATGGACGTGGTTCCGCTGAAAACAAAGTATCCGCAAGGCGATGAACGTCAGCTGATCTACGCGCTGACGGGTAGGGAGCTGCCCCCCGGCAAGCTGCCCGCTGACGTTGGCTGCGTGATCTTCAACGCCGAGACCTGCGCCGTGACTGCCGCCGCCTTTGATACCGGACTTCCGCTGATTGAGCGGATCGTCACCGTCTCGGGCGACTGCGTGAAGACCCCTTCAAATGTGCTGGTACGGGTAGGAACCTCCTTCCGGGAGCTGATCGAGTTCTGCGGCGGTCTGACCAAGACCTCGAAGAAGATGATTGCGGGCGGTCCTATGATGGGATTTGCCCAGTGGGATTTCGATAACACGGTCACCAAAGGAACCTCGGCACTCCTGCTTTTCTCGGAGAAGATGGCGGGGGATAGCCGGGAGGCTGATGCCTGTATCCATTGCGGCCGATGCGTGGGGCACTGTCCCATCCGGCTGATGCCCAACTATATCGCCGCCTACTCCAGACAGGAGCGGTATGACGAATGCGAGGAGTTTCACGTCATGAGCTGCGTGGAATGCGGAACCTGTGCTTACGTTTGTCCGGCGGGGATCCCGCTGGTCAGCTATATGCGGAACGCCAAAATGGCGATCCGTGCCCGCGATCAGGCTCGGAAGATGGCGAAACAATAATCGGGGCGTTGCACGAAACAATAATCGAAGCGCTTAAGAAAAGTTTTCGTCCACCTTTTTTAAAAGGTGGCGGATTCCAAAGGCGGAGCCTTTGGTCGCGCTCCGCAGAGCGCGAAACTCCCTTACGGCCCTTTTCTTTTTGCCAAGCTTTTTCTTTTGGGCCTTTTTGGTCAAAAGAAAAAGCGGGACTAGCAAATCTTCGATTACAAAACGGCTGCACAATATCCCTATCTAACCTACCTACCTCTCTGAAAGGAACGGTAATACATATGACAACTGAAACACAAACTCCGGCATATCCCGAGATGCTGTCGGTATCGGTCTCGCCGCACATCCGAAAGGGCGAAACCACCGGACGAATCATGCGGGACGTGCTGATTGCCCTTGCCCCCGCCGCACTGTGGGGCGTCTACCGACTGGGAATCCGTGCGCTGCTGCTGATTGCGGTCACGACAGGCTCGGCGATCCTGTTTGAATGGCTGTTCGAACTGCTCACCAAACGCCGCTGTACCGTCAGCGACTGCTCGGCGGTACTGACCGGACTGCTCCTTGCCATGAATCTGCCCGTAACCTTTCCGATTCCCATGGCGATCGCCGGATCCTTCTTCGCCATCGTGGTGGTCAAGCAGGTCTTCGGCGGAATCGGAAAGAATGTCTTCAATCCGGCACTTGCCGCGAGAGTTTTCCTCTTTCTGGCGTGGCCGGCCGCTATCAGCACCTTTGCCATGCCGGCGGGGGACGTGGATGCGGTCTCTTCCGCGACGCCGCTTTCCCTCTTAAAGCAGGGACAGATGCCCGCGCAGTCGGTGCTGGATCTCTTCCTCGGCAATCATTCCGGCGTGATCGGCGAAATCACCGCCGCGCTTTTGATCCTCGGCGGGATCTATCTCTTGATCCGTCGGGTGATCTCGTGGCAGATCCCTGTGGCGTATATCGGAACGGTCGCGCTGATCGCGCTGATCTTCCCCCGGGTATCGGGCGTCTCCCCCGTCAACGCGATGGCGGCGGAGCTCTTCTCCGGCGGACTGATGCTGGCGGCCTTCTTCATGGCGACCGACTATGTGACCTCCCCCGTAACCAAAACCGGTCGGCTGATCTTCGGTATCAGCTGCGGACTCCTGACCGTCTTCATCCGCTATTTCGGCGGCTATAACGAGGGCGCGTCCTTCGCGATCCTGATTATGAACGCGCTGGTCTGGTATCTGGATCGCATCACCAAACCGAAGGTGTTCGGCACGAAAACGCTGAAAAAGTGGAAAAAAGCCGAAAAGCAAAAGTAAAACGGCACTCCATACGCTAATCAAGAAAGGAATGGAATTTTTCCTGCCTTGAACGGCTCCGCCGTCCATTTCGCGTAGAACGCGAAACCGGCACAAACTCGAGGCTATCGAAGAAAGGCATGGTTATTACCATGGAAAAAAAGCAAAACAATTTCCTGTATGTTCTCCGAATCTCGCTGGTGCTGCTGATCATCTGCTCGCTGACCGCTGCTGCCGTGGCGCTGGTCTACGCCGTGACCTACGAGAAAGCGGACGAGAATCAGAAAATGGTGCAGCAGCAGGCAATCGAGACCATCTTCGGAGAGGGAATCGAGATTGAATCCGCCGACATCAGCAGCGAACTGCAAGCGGCCTTCACCGTCACAAAGGACGGCGAACAGATCGGCGTCTGTGCCCTTGTCCGCGGCGCGGGATTTGGCGGCGACATGGACGTCATGGTGGGATTCGTCCCGGATGGCTCCGCCATTGTTGGCGTGCAGGTGGTTTCCCACTCTGAAACGCCGGGACTGGGTTCCAGAGTCTCCGAAAGCGAATATCTTGCAAAATACGTCGGGAAATCGGGTAATCTCACGCTGGATACCGACATTGACGCGATTTCCGGCTCAACCATCTCCTCCCGGGCACTGCTCGACGCGGTCAACACCGCCGAGAAGGAACTTTTCGGAAGGGAAGGTGACAACTGATGTCCGATAAATCCCCGAAAATCAGCTACTTATCCATCTTAAAGAACGGCATTATCGAGAACAACCCCACGCTGGTACAGCTGCTGGGTATGTGTCCCACCCTCGCCACTACCACCTCGGTGGTCAACGCCATCGGCATGGGACTTGCCGCCACCGCCGTGCTGGTCTGCTCCAACCTGCTGATCTCGCTGCTGCGCAAATTTATCCCCTCGCAGGTGCGGATCGCCGCCTATATTATCATTATCTCGGGCTTCGTGACCGCCGTCGAGCTGGTCATGAAGGCGTATACCTTCTCCCTCTATCAGTCGCTGGGTCTGTTTATCCCGCTGATCGTGGTCAACTGCATTATCTTCGCCCGGGCGGAAGCTTTCGCCGCGAAGAATAAGCCGCTGCCCTCGGCGGTGGACGGCTTCGCTATGGGCGCGGGATTCACGCTGGCACTCTGCCTGATCGCCGCCGTCCGCGAGATCCTCGGAAACGGCACGATCCTCGGATTCGATGTGACATTTGGGGTCTACGAACCGGCAACCTTCTTCATCCTGCCCGCAGGCGCGTTTGTCACGCTGGGATTCATTATCGCGCTGGTGCAGAAGTTACGCACCGTATCCGCAGAGCACAAACGGAGTAAAAAGCTGTCCGATGCCGGGAAGGAGGATGCAAAATGAGTTTCTCAAGCCTTCTTCTTCTGATGTTTACGGCGATCCTGATTGATAACTTCATCTTCTCAAAGTTCTACGGCTGCTGTCCCTTCCTTGGGGTCTCCAAGAAGCCGGGAACCGCGCTGGGCATGGGACTTGCGGTCACTTTCGTCATGACCCTTGCCTCTGCGGTGACGTGGATCGTCTACTATAAGCTGCTCGATCCCTTCGGACTCTCCTATCTGGAGACTATGGCGTTCATTCTGGTGATTGCCGCGCTGGTGCAGTTCATTGAGATGTTCCTGCGGCGGTTCGTTCCCGCGCTTTATAAGTCGCTGGGTATCTATCTGCCGCTGATTACCACCAACTGCGCGGTTCTGGGCGCCTGTCTGACCAATATCCAGCGGGGGTATAACCTGATCGAGGCGATCTGCTTCGGATGTGCCTCCGCGCTGGGCTTTACGCTGGCAATCGTGGTATTCTCGGGCGTTCGGGTGCGGTTGGAATTTGCCAATCCCACAAAGAGCTTCGAGGGCTTCCCTATGACGCTGATCGCCGCCGGACTGCTGGCAATGGCGTTCGCGGGATTCTCGGGCGTGTCCTTCGGCTAACGTAAACGTGCTGGCGCACAAAACGCACGGGCGTGCGTTTGAAAAAGTTTTCGTCCACCTTTTTCAAAAGGTGGCGGAATCCAAAGGCAGAGCCTTTGGTCGCCCTCCGCAGAGGGCGAAACTCCCCTCGGCCCTTTTCTTTTTGCCAAGCTTTTTCTTTTGGGCCTACAAGGTCAAAAGAAAAAGCGGACTAACAAGTTTTGTGAGACTGCATCTCTGTTGCTGAACTACAGATTGCGTCAGTAAAGACTTGAAGAAAGGATAACTACATATGGAATGGAACACAGTACTAATCCCCGTCCTGATTTTCGCGGGGCTGGGGCTCTTCTTCGGCGTAGTGCTGGCGATCGCGTCCAAGGTGTTCGCCGTCAAGACCGACGAGCGGATCCCGAAAATCGTGGACGCGCTGCCGGGCGCAAACTGCGGCGGATGCGGCTTCTCGGGCTGTTCCGCCCTTGCCGAGAATATCGTTGCCGGAAAGGCGGGCTGTAACGCCTGCGCGGCGGGCGGCGATGAGGTCGCGGCAAAGATTGCCGCCATCATGGGCGTCCCGGCGGAGAAATCGGTGCGCCGTCACGCACAGGTCATGTGTTCGGGCGGCGCGGGAACCGCAAAGCTGCGCTATCTGTACGAGGGCGCAAACGACTGCCTGTCGGCGTCCAGACTGGTAGGCGGCGATAAAATGTGCCCCTTCGGCTGTATCGGCCTCGGCAGCTGCGTGTCCGCCTGCAAATTCGGCGCAATCTCGGTGGAAACGGGGGTTGCCAAGGTGGATCCCGAAAAATGTACCGCCTGCGGTGCCTGCGCGGCAAAATGTCCCAAGAAGATCATCCGCGTGATCCCGGCTGATGCCGTCTATTATGTGGGCTGTATGTCCCATGAGAAGGGACTGGATGCGAGAAACCATTGCGACGCTGCCTGTATCGGCTGTAAGATGTGCGAGAAGGTCTGTCCCACGGGGGCGATCTCGGTGAACGATTGCCTGGCGTCGATTGATCCCGCCAAGTGTATCGGCTGCGGTGCCTGCGAGGCGAAATGTCCGCGGAAGATTATCAGACGGTGCTGATCGGAAGCATTTTTCATGATTACAAACAACGATTTAAACGATTTGCATTATATCTTTGTCGTGCGTGTCAGACCGCTGTCTCCCGATAACGAACCCGTACTCCGGGCAGTTTTGGAGGAATTGAACACCGAACTGCAATCGGATAACAAGTTCCGGCAAGCGCTAATGCGGCTGGACGGACTGGAAAAGGAGCGTTGGAGATCGCTTTTGTACGAGAATCGGTATTCCTATGTCGCGTTTATACGCGACGAATCCGTCTACCGTGTTTTGACGACGACTTTGCAGGAATTGCTGAACGCGGTACAGGGGAAGAACGAGGACAAAATTTACGATCTTGCTGACGCGCTCCATAATCTGCCGACTATGATCAACGAAAACGGTTATAAAATCCCGAAGTTTTTTTGGAAGCGCGAGATTTCGACCTATCGTAAAAAATGGGATCGCTGTTTTTTGGCAGAGGAACAGAAGGAGTGGATCGCGGGCAGAAATCGAAGGACTTTGCGGAGACTTTTCCGATAACAAACCACCCTGTGATTTAGTAAATGCTGATAAAACTATGCCCGTGCTGCATTCGGCGCGGGCATAGTTTTATCGGCGGCAGATAAATTTTTTAAAAAAACGTTTAACCAAATTCCATTTTCAACGACTGTTTATATGAAGGCGCCTGAAACCACGGATAAGGAGGAACTATGGATCGTACAAAATTCGAGCAGCTGATCACGGAAAACATGAAAGCGATATTCGGCTTTTCGCTGACACGGCTGAACAGCGTCAGCGCGGCAGAAGAGCTGACCAGCGATATTCTCTATGAGCTGGTAAAATCCGCGCAAAACCTCAAGGATGAAGAGCGTTTTTACGGCTTTATGTGGAAAATCGCGGAGAATACCTATATCGACTATCTCCGGAAAAAGTCAAAGCCCGGTGGCAAGTGGGAAGAACTTGATCCGAATCTGCCGGATAAGTCGGATTCGGTTCTCGATGAGATTATCAAACGCGAGGATCTGAACCTGCTCCGCCGGGAGCTGTCGCTGTTGTCGAAGCAATACAGAGATGCCACGGTTTTGTACTATATCGAAAATTACTCCTGTTCCGAGGTTGCCGAAAAACTCGCAATCAGCACGGAGATGGTCAAATACTCCCTGTTCCGTGCAAGAAAAATAATCAGAGAGGGTATGAACATGGAAAGATTATTCGGAGAAAAAAGTTATCGTCCGAGCAGGTTTGAAATTGATTTTTGGGGCACAAAAGCGGGAGAAGATCGGGAATATCAGGATTTCCGGAAACGCAAAATCAAGGGCAATATTCTCCTTTGCGCCTACTATACACCTGTGACGATTCAAGAAATCAGCGTGGAGCTGGGCGTCTCGCTGCCGTATCTGGAGGACGAAATCCGTATGCTTATGGAACGGCAGTATCTGGTATGCAAAAACGAGAAATATCTCACCAATATCCCGATTTTCACGCGGGACTGCACCGAAAGAATCGACGGGGAGATGAAGAAGGTGACCGAGGAAACCGCTGCGAAATTTTCAGCGATTTCAGACGAATTCGCAAAGGTTCATGGAGATAAATTCGCAAACGAAAACCTTCTGCGCTGGCAGAAGTTACTTCTGTGTCTGCATTTTTCTTTGTCGAATACGAATGAAGGTGCAGACGATGATCTGCCGGAGGACGGTCCCTATTCGCTGGTCAACGGCGGCGGAGGAAGGGGCGTCATCTGGGGACGAAGCAGGAAAAAGGATGAGTTGGGCGATGAACCGGAAGGGATCCAAGGCGTTTATAACTTATGCCCGGCGCAGGACGGTAGAGGAAGCGTCATTGCTATGAATTTCAGTCAGGTTCTGAACGGGCAGAAATTTTTGAGGGATATGATCGACCCGATTGTTTGCACAGCGGTTGACTGCTTTGCGTATTTGCCCGGGGAATGGCGGAGAAGGCTCGACGAATCTGGTTATGCAATAGACGGAAAGCCGAACTTCCCTGTATATACGAGAGAGGAGTACAACGAGCTGTCCGGTATCCTGAAAGAAGGGATCGCTGCGGTGTCCGAGCTGAACAGCAGAACCGCCGAGACAGCGGCAAGAATCACCGCAGACCTCGCTCCTGCGCACATTCGGAAGAACGCCGAATATGTGGGCTCGATCATCTACCGCTTCAAGGCGATTGAGAATCTTGTGAATGCGCTATACGATATGAGGTGGGTTGATGCGGTGGACGATTCAGAGAAACCGGCTGTATGCGTGGTAAAAAGTTGAATATTCAAACGAATCAAGGGGCGGCTCGAAAACCGCCCCTTGATTTGTCATTTGTCGGTATTGATCCCCGCCTTGCGCGCCTGCGCCATTTGCAGACTGCGCTGGATGGCGTAAACTTTTCCGTCCTTCCTGAATTTCGCCCCGGTCTGCTTGAAATGAAACGGTACGCCGTATTTTACGCACTGCGCCCGGGTGGAAAGGATCCAGTCATAATCGCATATCCTCGCGTCTGCCCCCGACTCGCCGCCGCAAACCACGCCGTCGATCTTCCCGCTTGCCAGATACCTTTCGATGTGGATTTCCTCCAGCATAGGTTCGTGGATGATCTGTCGGTGCTTGATGGGCAGATCCAGAAAGATCGGCAGCCGATAGTCGGCGGTCTGCTGATTCTCGCAGGTGGAGCAGATCGTGACATGATCGTATCCGTCACCCCAATCGTCGGGAAGGTTCACTCGAAAGCGGTCGATCCGCTTGGTAATGATGAAAAAGCGCAGATCGGAACGCTGACGGATCATGTCCCACACCTGTAGCCGCCACGGATCCGCCTCTTCCACGAAAAAGTCGGAGGTCATGCAAACGTAGACGTACCCGCGCTCTTGCAGTTTGTAGGAACCGTCCTTTTTTCTCCGGATCGGCAGATCGAAGGTGGAGGTTTTGCTCACGACCGTGCTGTCCTTGTCGAACTGCGCGTCCCTGCGGTACATATAGCAGTTCAGGCATCCCGCGCTGATCTTGTGGCAGCCGTGCCACGGATTCCAGATTGCCATGTTCCCGACCGTCCTTTCTTTGGCAGTAGGGATATTATACCATACTTCAGGGCGATCGTCAAGTACACAACCAAAAGATACCAAGCGGCATTAAAATGCCGCTGCGAAAAAATCCGCCAAATCTCAAAAATCACCCGAAAAACCCTTGCAAAACGCGGCGAAATGTGCTAGAATAAAACAAACCCTTTTGGGAAACCAACGAATTGAGGATAAACCAATGGTAACACTCACAAAACACGGTGTATTTTACGAAAACGGGCAATTCTCCGATCAGTCGGGTATGCCCGTAGACGCAGCAAGAAAGAATACCATGGCGTATTCGATCCTGACCGCCCATAACAGCTCGGGAGACGATCAGAATCTCAAAATCAGGTTCGACGCCATGGCATCCCACGATATTACATACGTCGGCATCATCCAGACCGCCCGCGCGTCGGGACTGACCAAGTTCCCCATGCCCTACGTTCTGACCAACTGCCACAACTCGTTGTGCGCGGTCGGCGGCACCATCAACGAGGATGACCACCTGTTCGGTCTGTCGGCCGCCAAGAAGTACGGCGGAATCTTCGTACCCGCCCATCAGTCGGTTATCCACTCCTATATGCGGGAGTGCTACGCCGGCTGCGGGAAGATGATCCTCGGCTCCGATTCCCATACTCGTTACGGTGCGATCGGTACTATGTCAATCGGCGAGGGCGGCCCCGAGCTGGTCAAGCAGCTCCTGAACCGCACCTACGACATCGCCTATCCCGGGGTGATCGCTGTCCATCTGACCGGCAAGGTTCGCCCGGGCGTAGGCCCTCACGATGTAGCAATCGCACTGGTGGGCGCCACCTTCGCGTCGGGATTTGTCAAGAATAAGGTGCTGGAATTCGTGGGCGACGGCATTCACGGGCTGTCCATGGACTTCCGGAACGGCGTGGACGTCATGACCACCGAGACTACCTGTCTGTCCTCCATCTGGGAGACCGATGGGAAGACCGAGGAATGTCTCGCCCTTCACGGCAGAGCAGGGGAGTATAAGCAGCTTTCCCCCGCCGGATGCGCCTACTACGACGGTCTGGTGGAGATCGACCTTTCCAAGGTCGAGCCGATGATCGCGCTGCCCTTCCATCCCTCTCACGCTTATACCATCCGGGAATTCCTCGCCAACGCTCCCGCTCTGCTTGCCAAGGTGGAGGCGGACGCCGAGAGCGAATTGGGTATCCCGAAGGGACGGCTGGATCTGGGGTCGAAATTCCGGGACGGCAAGTTCTATGTGGATCAGGGCGTGATCGCCGGATGCGCGGGCGGTTCCTACGAGAACCTGTGCGCCGCCGCCGACATTCTGTCGGGTGCGTCGGTGGGTGCCGACCGCTTCGGACTGTCGGTCTATCCTGCCTCCCAGCCCACGCTGCTTTCGCTGCTCAAGACGGGCAGAGCGTCCACGCTGGTGGAAGCGGGCGCGATCCTGCGTACCGCCTTCTGCGGCCCC
>CAYOON010000042.1:0-10087 GCA_964405595.1 uncultured Lachnospiraceae bacterium
ATCGGCCACCGCACGGGTGATCGCCTGCCGGATCCACCATGTAGCGTAGGTAGAGAATTTATAGCCCTTCCGATAGTCGAATTTCTCGGCCGCCTTGATCAGGCCCAGATTGCCCTCCTGAATCAGATCCAGAAAGGACATTCCCTTGCCCGAATGACGCTTTGCGATGGAGACAACCAGTCTCAGATTCGCCTCGACCAGTTCATTCTTCGCCCGCTCGCCGGCTCGAACCTGCTTTTTCAGTTCCTTCAGATAGGACTCATCGATAGCGGGATTTTCCTCGCTTCCGCCGTTTTGCAGCTCTTCCAGAAGTGCCGCCGCCTGAATGCCTTCATAGACCTTCTGCGCAAGAGTGGCTTCCTCCTCGCTTGAAAGAAGGGAAATCTTGCCGATGTCCTTGAGATACTGGCGAACGGGATCGTCAACGGCGAATCCCTCCTGCACGAGCATCTTCTCCATATCCTCGCCCGATGTATACAGTCCCGCCTCGCTGACAAGCTCGTCCGCGCGGCTGTTTTTTAAATAATTGGCGAATTCCGTATCGTCCGCGTCCGGATTTTCGCCCAGCGAGAAGTCCGCCGAAAGAGCGTCATCATCGAAATCGTCCAAAAAAGACATCTCGGAAAAGTCACTGCCCGACCCGCCGGATCTATCGGCAAGATCGTTCAAATCATACCTGCCGTCGGCAAGGTTTTCTTCATCTATTCTCATTTCAACCTCCATAGTTTGTACATTCCTGTGGTATTAAAGTCATGTTTTTTTCTGGGATTCCCGTTTTTTTTGCAAAAGCTCGTCCAAAGTGAGTGATCCTTTTTTCACCGCATCCAGAAGCGTTTTGTGACAGGAGAGCAGCAGCTCCACCGAATTGTCGGTCAGCTTGCCGCGATCCAGCTTCAGGCGGGTGATTCTGTTTATCTCGTCCACGCTGAAAAACTCGTTCAGCGCCGATTCCTCGAAGCTTCCGTACTCCGACAGCTCCAGCATTTTCTCGTATACCCGCTTTCCGAAGGCTGTAGCAAAATCCTCCGGCGAGGGCAGCGTGTTTTTGTTGCGCATTTCCGCAATGTATTCGGGATGGATCAACAGAATCCCAAGAATCGCCTCCTCGGCGGCCGCCGCCTTGGGGTTCTTCATATAATCGGGATTGATCCGATCGCCAAGTCCCGAGCTTTTCTGTGATATGTGGGTAAATTCTTCCCTTTTTTCCTGTCGGCTTTTCCGGGTGACCGCCTTTTCCACATCCCGTTTGATGGAATCGGAGGAAATCTCGAAATCCTTCGCCACCCGATGAACCAGAATCTCCCGTTTTGCGGCGGACGGAGTTTGGGAGATCAGCGAAACCGTGGCGTCCAGCGCCTTGAACTTCCCTTCCGGGTCGGTAATATCGAACTCGGAAAGAATCGCGTCGTACCGGAAATCAAATTCGGTGCGGCTTCCCTCCATCAGCTTACGGAAGGCGGCGGAGCCGTACTTTTTCAGATACTCGTCGGGGTCTTTCGCGTTTTTGACCTTCAAGATCTTGCATTCAAGCCCCACCTCGCCGAGCAGGCGGAAGGCTTTTGACGCGGCGTTCTGCCCCGCCTCGTCGGCATCGTAGCAGATCAGCACGCTTTTTGTATAGCGGGAGAAGATCCTCGCCTGCTCGGGGGTGATGGCGGTTCCCAGCGTCGCTACCGCGTTGGTAAAGCCGGCAGCGTGGAGCGCGATCACGTCCATATAGCCCTCGCAGAGGATCATCTGCTCTCCGCAATCCTTTTTGGCGAAGTTCAGCGCGAAAAGATTCTTGCTTTTCTTGAATGCGGGCGTGTCGGAAGAGGTCAGGTATTTGGGCTTGGAGTCGTCCATTACCCGTCCGCCGAAGGCGATCACGTCGCCAGTGGTAGCGATAATGGGGAAGATCACCCGGTTCCGGAACATTCCGTAGGGGCGTCCCGACTTCTCGCTGATTTTCGCAAGGTACGCGGAGGTCATCTCCGCATCGGTATAGCCTTTTGAAGCAAGATATTTGGGTAGCGCGGAAAAATCGTCCGGGGCGAATCCCAGCCCGAAGTGACGGATCGTCGGCATCGTAAGCCCTCTGGAAAGCAGGTAGTCCAGTCCGGGCTTTCCGGCAGGGGTTTCCAGAAGGATACGTCGGAAGTAGCGCGCGGCCTCCTTGTTCATAGCAAGGGTGCGCTCTCTGCGGGCTGCCGATTCCTTCTCGTCCCGGCTTCTGGCGATGGTAATGCCCGCCCGTTTGGCGAGAAAATCCAGCGCGGAGGGGTAGTCCAGGTTTTCAGCCCGGCGGATGAAGGTGATCACATCCCCTCCCGCTCCGCAGCCGAAGCAGTAGAAGTTTCCGGCGTTCTGGAAGACGGTAAAGGACGGCGATTTCTCGCTGTGGAATGGGCACAGCCCCACATAGTTGGTACCTGCGCGCTTCAGCGTCACATATCCGGAGATCACCTCGTCGATGGGGCATCGCATCTTGATTTCTTCGATTACACTCTGCTCAATCGTGACGGGTTCCTCCTCTCTGTGATTCTAAAGCTATACAATATAATATACGCATAAATTTCGCAAAACCCTTTTTTTCTGAAAGGGTTTTGCGAAAATTCCGGGATTGTTCATATTTTTTGGGGTTAATCTGTGGTATTGGATAGTTAGCGCGTCGGAAAAATATTTTTTATTCAAATAAGGCAATTTGTTCCTTCTTGCAGGACTTCATCATCCTTGGCTTTATTCGATCATCCGGCGTCAGACTGCCGCAGAGAAGCGGCGAATTTACATCGTATCTGCCGCAACAGTCGTTAACAATCTTTTGATTGAAGTTGGCATAGCAATAGACACAGCCGTTTTTACAGCTATTATACGTTCCAATATCAGTACTTGATGCGCATCCGCACGCGGTGCGCTGATTCTTATCTCTTCCAACATCGAGTTTATATTGCCCTATGCGCTCAAGACGCTTTACGTCTATGCAACAGGCGTGCTGAATCCCAAATTTGCTGAAATCCGCTTCCTCGGCGCAGGTGTCGATATAAATACCATGTTCTCCCGCAATCTCACAAAAACTTCCCATCAGTTCTTCCATTTGTCCTTGAGACGGGGCGATAATTCCGAGGGGAGAGATCCGGCGTTGAATGTTTTTATACAGGTCAAGAAAGCTCACCGTACATTTCTCTGTGTAATCCGCGAGCTTATCACAAAGCCGTTCGAAATACCGAATATGATATTGCAGTGTGTACTTCCCATTTAACAGGATCGGATCGTAACGCCAAACCACTCGCTCCTTCCCTATCGCCGAAGATAGCTTCTGAAATGCCGGTACGACCACCTCATTCTTCGAGGGTACATTTTGTTCAACATCGGAGCCATACGGGTTTAGGGTAAATTGAAAATAGAAGGTATAGTCCCGCAGTTCATCCAGTCGGTCAAGCATAGGCGCAGGATTTTTTGTCCAAAAGACGATTCCGTCAACAACGTCGGGCGATAACGATATTTCGCTGATCCAATGCGGGTTCATCGGATTCCGAACATAAACATAGCCCGCCTTGATGCGATTGAAAAACCATTCGGAATAACAGAACGGTATATCCGTTCTCCGGCTTACGCTTATGATCATGATTCTGCTTCGGGCAGCGCGTCGTAACGCTCACCGATCTGTATCGCCTGGGCTTTTCCGGCGGACAGTTCGTTCAATCGATCGAGAAAGCGGGTGGTCTCATACTTTGGCAGCGCGATCTGCACCTCCACGTCGGCGGCGTACTCTACGTTATCGAGCTTGACGCTGAATCGGGGAAGTTCGTAGTTTACCTTTTGCCAAAGCGAATAGTCAACCGCAAACAGAATCTCATCGAAGGGGATGAACTCGGCAATTCCCGCGTCGTCCACCGCCAGCTTCGCCGCCGCGGAGTAGGCGCGGACAAGTCCGCCGGTTCCCAGCAGGATTCCGCCGAAATAGCGGGTTACTACGATGATTCCGTCGGTAAATCCGCTTTTTCGGATCACGTCGAGAACGGGCATTCCGGCGGTTCCCTGGGGTTCGCCGTCGTCGCTGTAGCGCATGAACCCACCCGATTTCAATAGATAGGCGTAGACGTTATGTCTGGCGTCGCTATGCTTCTTTCGGATCGCGGCGAGGAAGGCAAGAGCTTCCGATTCGGTGGTTACATGGGCGGCATAGGCGAGAAACTCGCTCTTTCGCTCCACGAGCTGTCCGAATCCCTCCCCGCGCAGGGTGACGTACCGTTCATCCATCCGATTCTACTCCTTTTCCGGTGTTTTTATGACCATGGCTTTCTTCGATTAGGAAGGTGTTGGCGCGAAAGTTTTCGTCCACTTTTTCCAAAAGGTGGCGGGGTCGAGGGGCAGCGCCCTCGTCGCCCTCCGCAGAGGGCGAAACTCCCCTATGAATGTTTCTTCAAATTTTATTCGCCGAGGTACTTCCGAAGCTGTCCGAGGCTCTTTTCATCACAAAGGGCGAGAACAGTGACGAATTCCTCTCCGTACTCGACGTTCTCCACCTTGACGAGATTATAAATCTTGCCCAGCACTCCCTGCTCGGACAAGGGGATCCGGAAGGTAACCATCCGCTTGCCTGCGAGGGCGATCTTCTCCAGCTCGCCGATCAAATCGTCGATTCCTCTGCCGTCCAGTGCCGAGATCGCAACCACCGTCCCCATGGACGCTCTTGCGAGCAGGGCGGTCGGATATTCGGTTGCAACGTCGCACTTGTTCAGAACGTACAGACGTGGTTTTCCGGCGGCGCCCAGATCGTAGAGCAGTTTTTCGGTAACCTCCAGCTGCCCGTCCGCCTCGGGATCGGAGGCGTCCACCAGTACCAGAATGGCGTCGGCATACTTCACCTCATCCAGCGTGGAGCGGAAGGCGGAGATCAGATGGTGGGGCAGATTGCGGATGAATCCGACCGTATCGGTCAACAGAATTTCCCTTCCGCTGGGGAGCTTATAGTTTCGGGTGGTAGGATCCAGCGTAGCGAAGAGCTGATCCTGCGCCAGAATTCCCGCGTCGGTCAGACGGTTGAGCAGGGTCGATTTTCCCGCGTTGGTATAGCCCACGATGGCGATTTTCGGCAGTCCCGAGCGATCGCGCTTGGCACGCTGAACCATCCGATTCTTGGCAAGCTCGTCGATCTGCGCTTGCAGGGCGGAGATCCGTCTTTGCAGGTGACGGCGATCGGTCTCCAGCTTGGATTCGCCGGGGCCTCGGGTTCCGATTCCGCCGCCCAATCGGGACATCTCGGTTCCCTTGCCCGTCAGTCTGGGGATAGTATAGCGAAGCTGCGCAAGCTCTACCTGTAGCTTACCTTCGCCCGACGACGCGTGGAGCGCGAAGATGTCGAGGATCAGCATGGATCGGTCGATCACGCGCACCTCGTAGTCGGAGCCGTCCTCCGCCTGCTCCAGGATGCCGTCCTCCACATTGCGGATCTGCACCGGGGACAGCTCGTCGTCGAAAACCACCAGTCCGATGTTATTTTCCACGCAGAGCTTGCCCAGTTCCTCCAGCTTACCGCTGCCGATATAGGTCTTGGCGATGGGGTTCGGGAGCTGCTGGACTACCGTGGCGAAAAGTCTGCCGCCGGCAGTGTCCAGAAGTCGTTCCAGCTCGTCCAGCGATACCGCCTGCCGCTCGGGATCCTGATCGGGGGTGATCACCGATACCAGCACGGCAAGGGGACGCTCGTCTTTTTCAAATATTTTCGTTTGTTCGGTCATACATTTGCCTTTCCGTAGTCTTTCTACAGGAGATAGTTTGTTGGTCTACAAAGCAATTGCAGCACCGATTACATGGAGTACTGATTCCATGGAAAAGCTTCCAGGAAAAAAGCGGACGGAGCTGACGCAACATAAGCTGCGTCAGCTCCGTTTGGGTACAAAACCGTAGAACCCCAGAATTACTTCTGCAGGCCTGCGATACGCTTCTTGAACTTATCAACGCGTCCGCCAGCGTCTACGAACTTCTGCTTGCCGGTAAAGAACGGATGGCACTTGGAGCAGATTTCAACGGTCATATCGCCCTTCGTAGAACGGGTCTTGTATTCGGCACCGCACGCACACTTGATCGTGCATTCCTTGTAATCGGGATGGATTCCAGCCTTCATTTCATTTGTTCCTTTCTTGAAATAGCCTCGAGTTTGCGGCGTTTTCGCGCCAGCGAAATGGGCGGCGGAGCCGACCAAGACTCAAACTCGTATTTGAAAGAAGCTCCGCTTCTTTCAAATTTTTCACCTCATTAACTGTTCATTCAAAAATTGTGGGTTGATTTTCGGAAAATCAGATCTTTTCCTTAACCTTGGCACTCTTGCCCTGTCTGTCGCGCAGGTAGTAGAGCTTCGCACGGCGTACCTTACCGGAGCGAACCAGTTCAACCTTGGCTACATTCGGGGAATGTACGGGGAAGGTCTTCTCCACGCCGCATCCGTAAGCAACGCGTCTTACGGTGAAGGTCTCGGAAATTCCGCCGCCCTTCTTCGCGATGATGGTGCCCTCGAAGAGCTGAATTCTCTCGCGGGTCTTGCCCTCTGCCGATACCTCGACAATCTTGTTGTGAACGCGTACGGTGTCACCGATGTTCAGTTCGGGAACCTCTGTCTTAAGCTGCTCGTTTGTTAAAGCCTGAATCAGATTCATTTTCGGCTTCCTCCTTTAATTGGATAATCCCGGACGTTCGTGCAGAGCCATGCAGAGGACCGCCCTTTGACGCGCATATTGCACGCGAAGGTTATTATAGCACATCTTTTTCAAAATTGCAAGGGGTTTTTGAAAAAAACTTAAAAAATTTTGAAATTTCCGGTAGGGGCGCCATATTTGTCCGATTTCTCCGCTTTTTGCAAAAAATTCACAAAAGAAATCGGTCGAAAGCGGTTGCAATCGACGCTTATTTATGCTATAATATGGAAGAATTTATAAGGAGAGTTTTTATAACCAAATGAGGAAAAGATTGATTTTAATGTTATTGATCGCAATGGTGTTTCCTATGCTCATTTCCTGCGATTCTGATTTTTATCGCGGAAAACGTCCGATCGACTACCCGGATTCATCTTGGGAATGTGTTGGTGAAAATTACAAAATATCATTTAAAGTCGGAAGTCCCGAAGAGCATAAAATAGTAATTGACGAAGATCAACCCATAGTATTTGAGTTCTTATGGAGTTCTATAGATTCAAAGGTTTCTGTGTACGAATATGGTCACTCCGGAGACATGGATTATTATCTGTTCGGAGGCGAATGTACTTTCGGTAAAAAGACATTTGAAATAAAGATCAATTCCGCCGCTGAAAAGTGGAGCATTTTTTCCGATGTATTAGTGTTTGATAGGATCTACAAAAATATCACGGATAAGGAGTAACGAAATGAATAAGAAAACCGCATCGCCCTTCAAGATTTATGTGATTCACCATGCCCACACCGATCTTGGGTATACTGATACCCAAGAGAAGATGAAACGCCATCAGATCGGCTTCATCCGGGAGGTGATCAACCTTTTGAAAAGCGAACAGGGCAAGAATTTCAAATGGAACTGCGAAACCTCCTACTGTGTGGAAGAGTTCCTCAAATGCGCAAGTGATAGTGAAATCGCCGATTTCGCCGCATTCGTGAAGGCGGGTCGGATTGGACTGTCGCTGAACTATCTCAACCTCACCGAGGCGGTCAGTGCCTATGTGCTGGACGCGTCGCTGAAACGTGTCAACCGCAAGCTTTCCGATCTGGGGCTGTCGGGAAAAAGTGCCCTGACCGCCGACATCAACGGCTACGCGTGGGGATTTGCCGACGCGCTCTACGACAACGGCATCGTGAATCTGATGAGCAACATCCACACTCATCACGGCTATCACCCTCTCTTCCGCAAGCAGACCCCCTTCTATTGGCAGTCCCCTAAAGGGAACAAGGTGCTGGTCTGGGTGGGCGAACACTACCTGTTCGGCAACGAGCTGGGGATCGCCAGAGCATCCGAGTTTGAGTACACCATCCAGGACGGGCTTTCGGGCGCGTGGATGTCGGGAGACGACAAGGCGGATCGCAGAATCGGCGCCTATGTGGATCAGCTGCGGGCGGACGAGGCGTACCCCTACGCCTTCGTTCCGGTGAACGTGTCCGGCAACATGACCGACAACTCGCCGCCTAGCCTGCGGATCCCCGAGTTTATCGCCGATTTTAACGGACGTCACGACGATATTCAGATGGAAATGGTGACGCTGGATCAGTTCTTCGGGATTCTGCGGGCAGAGGACGCGCCCATTCCCACCTACAGCGGCGACTGGACCGACTGGTGGGCGGACGGCATTGCCTCTACCCCCTCCGATCTGATGTTCTACCGTCAGGCAGAGCGAAAGTTAAGCATGGTCTGCAAGGCTGATCCCGAGGCGGTCGTTGCCGGAAAAGAGAACATCGAGACCGCGATCTCCAATCTGATTCAGTACAGCGAGCATACTTGGGGCTACAGCTCCTCCATTACCGAACCTTTCCATCCGCAGGTAAACCGGCTGGATCAGTGGAAGCGTTTGTTTGCGCTCAAGGCGGACGAGGCCGCGACCATTGCCTACGAGAATATCACATGGGCGAAGGGCGAGACTCCGCTCAGCCTTCACAAGGAGCTTTACTTCCGGGCGGTGAATCCCAACTCCTTCCCTGTTCACGATATGCTTCTCCTGGATCTGGAGCATTTTTACGGGCATCATAACTTCAAGATTATAGACCGGGACACCGGGGAGGACGTAAAGTTCCAGATCTCCCGCTACTCCAGGGGTCCCGAGATCTGCATCGACGCCGATCTTACCGCCGGGCAGACGAAAACTTTTCAGATGATCGAAATCCCCACTACCCTGCGTACCCCGCCCCTCTGCGCCCAGAACGGCATTGAGGGCGTATACGACCTGAACCACGTCTACGAGGCTGCCGTGCGAAAGGGCGGCGCGGCGAACGCCAAATGTCTGGAAAACGACTGGATCCGCATTGAGTACGAGATCGGCGTGGGAATTACCTCCATCTACAACAAGTGCGCAAGCAGAGAGTTGATCGACAGATCCCGGCAGTATCTTCCCTTCACCCCTATCTACGAGGTTACACACCGGGGAATGTACGAGGACTATCACTCGGTCAGACGGAACATGGGCAGAAATCGCAAGATGCCGAAAACCTGCCGTTCGGCAGGCAAGCTGGCAGACATCCGCGTCCTCGAAAACGGCGATCTGTACACGCTGGTGGAGCTATGCTACGAGCTGGACGGTATGCAGGACTGTGCCGTGCTGCTGAAGGTTATGAAGCAGATTCACCGCTTCTATGTGGACTTCCGCTTCCACAAAACCAGCGTCTGGGAGCCGGAGAACGTCTATCTCAGCTTCAATCTGACCACCGGCGGGAAGGAAGAGATCTATGCCGACAAGACCGGATGCGTCTTCCGTCCCCGGATCGATCAGCTGCCCGGTTCCTGCATCGACTTCTACTCGCTCCAGAACGGACTTGCATGGGTTGGCGAAAAGGACAGCCTGATTCTGACTATGCAGGACACCCCGCTGCTCTGGATGGGACCGATCGAATGGCATCCCATCAAGCTCATGGGTGAAGGGGAGCCCAACTGCACGGATACCTACGCGTGGGTAATGAACAACCTTTGGGAGACCAACTTCAAGGCGTCGCTGGGCGGGTTCTATCAGTTCCGCTACGCGCTGACGCTGACCGATTCCACCGACGTGAAAGAGATATTCGAGCAGGCGGAGGCCATCAACGAAGGTACGATGAATTTCTATCTTTGCCAGTAAACCGAAAGGATATGTTATGACCGAAATCTATCATAATTACGATAAATTCCCCATAAAAAAGATCAGCGACAGCGATGCGGGCGCGTTCGGGAGTGGGGATGCCATCCTTGCCGAACTGAAAGGCCGGATTCGCCCCGGGAAGTTTGTGATCGTCGCCGATCTGTACACCGAGGTGGACGAGGAAGAGCTGCTCACGCTGTTTTCGGCGCTGCATCCTACCGTCTTCCGCTCAATGGACGCGATCCTGCCTGTGGAGCAGTTCCGCGCCTTTGCGAAACCCTATCTGACCGACGACCGGGTTTTCGGCATCATGAACACCAAGGT
>CAYOON010000043.1:0-9973 GCA_964405595.1 uncultured Lachnospiraceae bacterium
CCAGCGATCCGGTCAGCTCCAGCTTGCCGCTGCCGTCCATAGAGACGGCTTCCACCTTGAGCAGATCGCCGCCCGCTTCGGTATAGGCAAGGCCGTTGACTACGCCGACCTCATCGTTCTCGGACAGGGCTTCATCGGTTACCTTGGGCTTGCCGAGGTAGTCTGTGAGATCGGATTTTTTGATCCGATAGGACTTCTTTTCAGGGTTTTCGATCAGCTTTCTTGCCACCTTCCGGCAGAGCGCGGCGATTTCCCGCTCCAGATTCCGGACGCCCGCCTCGCGGGTATAGTGGTCGATGATCTCGGTCAGCGCCTCGTCGTCGATGTGCAGCTGCCGACGGGTCATGCCGTGCTTGGTCAGTTGTTTTGCGATCAGATGATTCTTGGCGATGGACAGCTTCTCCGAACGGTTGTAGGATTTCAGCTCGATAACCTCCATCCGATCCAGCAGGGGACGCGGGATGGTATCCAGCGTGTTTGCCGTTGCGATGAACAGGCAGTCGGACAGATCGAAGGGCAGCTCGATGAAGTGATCCCGGAAGGTGCTGTTCTGATCGGGATCCAGTACCTCCAGCAGTGCCGACGCCGGATCGCCGTGGGCGTCGCGGGTCAGCTTATCAATCTCATCCAGCAGGATCAGCGGATTTCTCGACTTTGCGTCGATCAGGGCGGAAATAATCCGGCCGGGCATTGCGCCGATATAGGTTTTGCGGTGACCGCGGATGTCGGCCTCGTCCCGCACGCCGCCCAGCGATACCCGGACGAACTGGCGTTTGAGAGCCTTCGCGATAGACGACGCCACCGAGGTCTTACCGACGCCGGGCGCGCCTACAAGGCAGAGAATCTGATTCTTGTTCCCGCCCGACAGCTTCCGCACGGCGATGAACTCCAGAATCCGCTCCTTGATCTCCTTCATGCCGTCGTGATCCTTCTCCAGAATCTTCGAGGCGGCGTCCAGATCCAGCCGGTCGGAGGTCGTGGTTCCCCACGGCAGTTCGAGACAGGTTTCGATATAAGTGCGAACCACGTTGGATTCGGGGGACGCGAAGGGCAGCTTGGACAGCTTCTTCAGCTCCTTCATCAGCTTTTCCCTTGATGTGTCGGGGATAGCGGAGCGCAGGATCTTGTGGGATAGCTCGTAAAGCTCGTTGTCATCGTCCTCGCCCTCGCCCAGTTCCTCGCGGATCACGCGGAGCTGTTCGCGCAGGTAGTAATCCCGCTGATTCTCCTCGATTCTCGCGCGGGTACGTTTATGGAGATCGACCTCGCTTTCAATCAGCCGGGCTTCGTCGTCGAACAGTCCGGCCAGCGTCTTCAGACGACGGACAGGGTCGAATTCGCAGAGCACAGCCAGCTTATGATCGGCGCGAATGAAAACGCTGCCGGCGATAAAATCGGCCAGCTGCCCGGGATTATCGGTCTTATGTACCGCCTCGGTGACCTCTCTGCTGAAACCGGGGATCATCTTGGTGAAATGATCGAAGAACTCCAGTGCTTTCTGCTTGAGCTCCGCCGCGGAGGGGGTCAGGTGATCGACCGTCACGCTTTTACAAATGACGTTCGCGCTGTCCATATCTTTGCCGATGATACAATCGATCAGTTCGCCGCGGCAGAGGCATTCGAAGGTTACGGTAAGCGCCTCCTCGTTATCGGTGGCGTTGACCTCTTTGATCTTCGCCACCACGCCGACCTTGCTGAAATCCCGCTTGGAGGCGGGCACAATAACATCCGGGCGGGCGGTGTTGATCAGGAATACGCAGTCGTCCACAGCAGAATGCAGTGCCATCAGCGATTTATCGTCGTCCAGATCCACGCGCAGGGGGATGGACGGAAAGGGTACAGCCTGACGCAGAATCACCATGGGGAAGTTCTGCATCGACGTTTTTTCAGTATAGGTTGCCATAATCTATTCTCCTCATTCTGTCCGAGGACAGAATTACCTATTTTCATATTTTCGGTATTCAGTTCATTGTAGCATACTTTTCCGGCAAAATCAAGTGTTTTTTTAGGATATTTACATTTTGTTTATTTCCTTATTGAACAAAGCAGATCATGAGGTTTGCGAAATAAACCGCGTCTTTGACAGAATATCCAAATTCAGGCGAAAAGCAAAAGTTCATCCCCGCCATTTCAACGCGGCGGGGATGTGTCTTCACTTTTTTTGCGTGAATTTCGCAAATTATTTATTACCTTCCAAATATTCAGCCCTGTAAACGATTCACCATAATGTATTCTTCTTCGTTCTCGTCAATAATCTCAAATCCTACATGAAGATACATTCTTACCGCATAATTGGCTTTTTGTACGGCAAGCGAAGCTTTTTCATATCCGGCCTTCTTCAATATCGCGAGCATTTTCCGCATCAGCGCAGTTCCGATTCCAAGACCCCGATATTCTTTATACAAGGATATTGCAAACGACGGGGTTTTATCATCAACATGCCCGTAATCATCCATAATGCGAACCCAAACGGCTCCCACAGCTTTACTGCCGATCTTTGCAACCAACGCCCGATCATGCGCACTTGCCCCAAAATCCCGGATATATACCTGTAATTCCGGAGCATTCAGGATTGACTTTGGCGGTGGCTCGACGCCTTCCGGAACAAAAATCGCTTCATACAAAAAGTCTTCTAATAAAGGGTATTCTGTTTCCTGTACTTCCTGTATTTCATAATCCATGGGATTATTCTACCGAAATGATATAGTAGTACAAAGGCTGACCGCCGCAGAGGACGCTTACCTCCACGTCATCGCCGAGGATGGCGCGCAGTTCGTCTGCCGCCGTCTCTGCCTGCTCTTCCGTGACGTCTTCTCCGTAGAAGAGGGTGATGTACGCGGCATCCTTCATATGGGGAAGGAACTTCTCCATACACTCTTCCTTGCTGTCGCAGACATAGGTCACTTTATGGTTGACCAGTCCCAGAATCTGCCCTTCCTTGATGGTATTGCCGTCGAATTCGCTGTTGCGGGCGGCGAAGGTCATATCCAGCGTCAGAACCGACTTTGCCGCCGATTCCATATTGGCGCTGTTCTCATCGGCAGTCTCCTCCGGATTGAAGGCAAGCATCGCCGCTACGCCCTGAGGAACGCTGACCGTGGGGATTACGATAACCGTCTTCTCCTCACAAAGAGCGGCGCACTGGTTCGCTACCAGACAGATATTGCTGTTATTGGGCAGCAGGTAGACGATTTCGCTGGGCGTTGCCAGAACCGCTTCCAGCAGCTGTTCGGTGGAGGGATTCATGGTCTGTCCGCCGAATACGAACTGATCCACCCCGAGATCGCCGAACACGTTCCGGATTCCCTCGCCGGGGGTTACCGCTACGAATCCGTAGGTTTTCTCCACCGGAGCCACCTTGGGGGTCTTTTCTGCCTGGGCGGGCGTCTGACTTACCAGCTCGGTGTGCTGATTCTTCATATTCTCCACCTTGACGGTGTAGAGCGATCCATATTTCAGCGCCTCGGTCAGCACAGATCCGGGATCCTTGGTGTGAACGTGTACCTTGATGATCTCGCTGTCGTCCACGAAGACGGCGCTGTCACCAGCTGCCAGAATGAACTGCCGGAAGGCGTCCGCACTTCCCTCCCCCGCATACTCGGGGGATTTGGTGACGATACATTCGGTGCAGTAGGGATTTGTGATGTTTTCGGTATCAAAGATGGTGAAATCTGCCGATTTCGAGGTCTCGGGAGCGGTTTCCGCCGCAGGCTGAACGGGTTGATGCTTCAGCGCCGAGCGCATACCATCGAGGATCGCCACGAATCCCGCGCCACCGGCGTCCACCACGTTTGCCTGCTTGAGGACGGGGAGCATTTCGGGGGTCTTTTTCAGGGTCTCGTCTGCAACCTCTACCATGTAATCGAACAGATTCTCGACGCCGTAGTCGGCATTGATCGCCTTCTGGAGTCCGGTATCCACGCAGGCGCGCATGACGGTCAGGATCGTACCCTCGGTAGGATACTGCACCGCTTTATAGGCTTCCTCGACACCCTTCTGGAAGGCGTGGAGAATATCCACCGCGTCCACGGTGTCCATTCCCTTGAAGCCCTTGGCAAGCCCCCGGAAGAAGAGGGACAGGATGACACCCGAGTTTCCTCTTGCCGAGCGCAGGCACATGCTTGCCACCTTATCCGCACATTCGGACAGAGAGCCGTTCAGCTCGGAAAGCTCCTTACGGGTGGAGCTCATGGTCATGCTCATGTTGGATCCGGTATCGCCGTCGGGCACCGGGAAGACGTTCAGATCGTTGATCGCTTCTTTTTGATTGTTCAGCGCATTGGCGGCAGACACCACCATGCTTATATAGGTCGCACCGTCCAGTTTCACGGTAGATTCTTTCGGATTCTGACTGTTTTCACTCATACGGACAAAGTTCCCCTTGTTGATTATGTTATATGGATATGAAAATCCAATTTATTATAACACAAAATTCATCATCTGTCAATAGAAAAATCATATTTTGCGCAAAAATGACAAAAATCGAAAATCGGGGTTGCCGTACAGTCGTGCGGCAGCCCCGAAAATGCGCCATTTTGCGCAAACTTCGCTGATTTTCGGAAAATTACGGATTCTGCGCCTTACCGAGCGTCTTGTCTCCGATTTTCACCTCAGGTGCGGACGTGATCCCCGTCAGAGTGACCGTGTAGATCACGGCATCCCCGTCGGCGGTGGCGTAGCTCTCGCCGACCTTCACATTACCGGTCAGGGTCAGCGCGGAGAACTCGATTTCCTTACCGTCCACGGTGATCTTCTGATCTACCAGACGGATGGGTCCGTTCCGCTTCTGCACGAGGATCAGCGTCATGCCGCCGTCCGTAGATACGGCATACGCCGCGACGGAATCGCCCGCCGACAGAACCTTATCGGAATAAAGGTTCGCCGATCCCTGCCGGATCCGCTTCATGGGACGCTCGGTCAGCGTGGTCTTTCCGTCCTTCACGCCGAAGACTTTGTTCTCACCGAAGGTGAAGGTGTTGAGCTGATAGGCAGCCTCTCCCGTTGCGAAGGCTTCCGCGGAGATCTTGGTGCCGTCGTTCTGGGCGGTCTTCCCTTCGACTGCGACAAAACAGTTCTTGCAGGAGAAGGATGCGGTGTGAGCGCCGATCGTTCCGGCACGGTCTCCGGTAAGGGTTGCGTGGACATAGCAGTTATTCACGCTGGCGTGATTGCCGCTTCCCACGATTGCGCCGACCGTTTTGCCTTCGACGGTCAGACCGTCAACCGCCGAATTCTCCACCGTCAGTTCGGCTGCCGATTCGGACGATCCTACAATACCGCCTGCGGCGGCATCCGATTTCACGGTCGAAGCGGTAACCGCTATGCGGTCAAGCTTTACGATCGCGCCCTGACCCACCGTTCCGACAACGGAACCGGCATTCTTCGATCCGCTGACAGACAAGCCGTCCAGCGCAAGATCGGAGATCGCCGCGCCCATCCCGGCAACGCCGATCAGACCTGCGTTTTCCGCGCTCTTGACAGTCAGCGATTTGAGTGTATGTCCGTTGCCGAGAATCGTCCCGGTGAAGGTAGCGATAGGGGTATAGTCGATGCCGGTAAAATCAAGATCGGCATCAACAGAGATCGTCTCCCCGCCCGAAAGCAGCCCGGTCTGCACCGATGCGGCATACCACATCAGATGATCGGGCTTGGTGACATTGTACACGCCGTCCGTGGGATCCAGATGGGCTGCGCATTTTTTATCGACTCTTACCGTATGATTGTGGCAGTAGCGGCATTCGGCGGTGATATAGCCGTCCGAATAGCTGCCGGGAGCGGTTGTCTTTTCGGTATTGCTGTGACGCTCGTTCTCGGGATTCGACAGAATTGCGCCGCAGTCAAGGCAGACCTTGCGACCGCAGTTATAGGTGACCACATTGACGTGATCGGTCACCTCTCTTGCGAGAATGGGGTATCCCTCGTTGATTTTCGATTGATCGGCTACGAAGGTGGCTCCGCCCGCGCCGACGGGATATTTGGTGACGACGCTCTCCAGCTCTTTGGCGGACACGGCGAGGGTGAGGTCTTTCTCGGTTGTATTTCCGGTGGCGGTTCCGGCGGTATAGGCGCAATTTTCCACGATTACGTTGCTGCCCGCAGAATTGGAGAATGCCAAACCGTAGGCACTTCCGCCATTGGCAGTGTTGCGGATCAGACCACGGTTGTAGCAGTAGCGCACGATTCTGGTACCGGTCGGCGCGTCGAATGCCATTCCCCCGACGATGCCGCCGGCAAAGCCGCCTCCTCCGGTCATGGTGACGGGGGCTGCGTTATAACAATAGGAGACGTCCAGCTTGGAGTTCGCGTTTTCGTGGAACTCGCCCACGATTCCGCCGACACGCCAGTCGCTTGCGGTGACGGATCCCAGATTGATACATCCGCGGACGGTCAGGTCGCAGAGTCGGGTTCCGCCCACCATGGAGTGAGCCGCGTAGAAACCTCCCGCCCCCAGATTCGCGCCGGTAACGGAGGCGCGGTTGGTGGAATCGGTGATGGTCACATAGAGTTGGCTGCCGTCGTGGGACATGCAGACGAATCCCGACGCCGGATTTCCGGTAACGCTGCCGATCATCTCACATTTTTCCACGGTCAGACTGCCGTTTGGCATATAGGAGGTAACGCCCGCTGTCTTGCCGTCGCCCTTAATCTCGGCATACAGGCAGACATTGGTGATCTTCGCGCCGTCGGACATGGTTCCGGCGATACCGCCCACGCTGTACCCTGCTCCGGTGGAGCTGATCTTTGCGGGGCTATCCTCGGATCCTATGGTCAGATTGGACAGCTGTCCCGAGAAGCCGTTAGCAAAGATTCCGGCGTCCGAATTCTTTGCTTCGACGGTGATTCCCAGCAGGGCGTGACCATTGCCGTCCAGAGCGCCCTTGAAGGTCTTGGTATAGACATTTTTCGAATAGGTTTCCCCCGAAAAATCCAGATCGGCGGTCAGATAGTAGACGCCGCCTTCCTCCATCGCGAGAAACTGCTCGACGGTGGAGATCGGCTTTCCGGCGGGGCTATGGTTAGAAGTCACTTTTCCGGTGGACGTAGCGTGGGAAAAGGCTGAAAATGGGAAAAGCATCGCTGCGGTAAGCATCATAGCAATCACTTTCTTCATAATATTTTTCTCCTTTCCTTCGGATCAACCCACCGTCAGGTGAACCGATACAGTTCCCTCGGCTGTGGTCTCGTAGGTCGCCTCATGGACGCCCTCGCCGCGGGTGATCACGACGTCAAAGGTAGTGCTTCCGACCTTGAAGCCGCTGATGGTTACCTCGTTCACGCCGGTGGGCAGATAGGGCTTGAAGGTGACGGTTCCTGCGCCGATGTCGGCACCCAGAATCTCGTAATAGATCAGCGACAGATAGGCGGTCGCGCTCCAGGTCTGATGCTTCTCGGATCCCCACAGGAAGATATTGTTGCCGGAGCCTTCCTGCAATCCGCCGTATTCCACGCCGGTATCGGGATGGTAGAGCTCGTAGAACTGTCCGTCGCGGGCTGCCTTCTCGGCGAGGGCAAACAGCTCCTGCTCGAAGCCGTAGGCGTAACCCTTCTCAAAAGCGGCTCTTGCCCAGAATCCCTGGGCGTGTGGCCATACAGTACCCGAATGTCTGCCGTAGCCGCCAAGCTCCAGATAGCGGTCGAAGGACGGCCATACGCAGGCGATTCCCTGCTCGGTTACAGAAGCGTTCTCCAGTACCAGCGCGGTCTGCCGGGCGTCGGCAATGTCGAAGAGCAGAACGTAGGCGATGCCCAGCGCTTCCTGATAGTCGCACTCGTAGGCCAGATAGTCGTAGGTACCCTTCTTCTCGTTCCAGAAGTTCTTATTGATGGCAGACTTCAATGCCGCTGCCTTGGCGTTGGCGTCAGTGCTGTCCTTGCCCAGCATATCGTTCATCTTGCCGAGGATCACATATGCCTCGTAGTAGACGCAGTTGGTAGACAGTGCCTTCATGGGGATCCCCCGTCCGGCGGGAACTTTTTCGGAGGCGTTGGCTGGATTGTCCGCCCAGCCTTCGATACCGGAGGTTCCGTTGATGTATCGGTCGGGATAGGCGGCGATTCCATCGCCGTAGACGGCGGCGCCCCGGAAGAGGCCATCCTCGGAGTCGTACTCCTCCCGCTCAAAGCGCTTCAGCGAGTTCTCCACCGCGCTCTGGGCAATTTTCAGAAAATCGGTATCGCCCGAGACCTTGATATACTGATACGCGCCGATTGCCCAGATGATGGCATCCCAATACTGACCGTCGATCTCATAGCTCCTGCCGCTTCTCTTGAGCACCGACAGAAGGGTGTTTTTGGAGGCGTCCCGATCCAGCAGCGCGAAGGCGTTCCAGACGTTGATCGCACAGTCGCGCGTCCAAGGGGTGTTATAGCCCGCACCTGCCATAATGCACTTTTGGGCGGTTGTCAGCGCGCCCGCCTTGTACTCTTTCACATTGGAAAGCGCGTCCGAGAAGGCTACCTTATAGGCCTCGGTCAGCGTAGCGTCGTCACAGGCGAAGTAAATATTGTTCATGTAAGCCTCAAGATCACTTTTCAGAATGGTATAGCAGGCGGTGCAATAGGTGCCGCCCGCGCTGGGGGTATGGGTCTCGCAGACAGAGGGATTCGTGGGATCCACCGTCGGGCCGCTTGTCTGTTCGGATCCCGCAGAGGCGGTAGGCTGTCCGCTTGTCCCGGCGGATCCCGTCGTGGAATCGCCCGCTTTCCCGCCCTTACATCCGACAAGCACCGATGCGAGCATCGACGCCGCCAGGAAAAGAGCCGTGAGCTTCAGAAGATGCTTATTCATATGGGAATATCCTTTCCGATGAGATTATTTGTACTAATTATACAACAGACTTTCCTGTTTTGCAAGACTTATTTTGATATATTTCCGAACAGATTTGATTATTCCGTAAATAAGACCCAGCTATACAATTATGAGATTGTGACAAAATTGTTTTGTATTTTTTAATATATTTTCGTTAAGCTATTGACAAATCAAATTATATACTGTATAATTAGAATAAAGATATTATAAAACGCAGATTTCACGCAATTTAATGTAATCAACAGATTGCATATATAAACAAAAACCGGCGGATATGAGGAAAATTTGAACAATTTATAAATTTGACAAAAAGTTCCGATTTACCCCTTGACTTTATAGTCAACTGCAATGTTATAATCGAACTTGGAAGGAGGCACTTACATGATCAAAATCGGAAATCTGGCGAAAATCTGCAATACCAGCACCCAAACGCTCCGCTATTACGATTCCGAGGGCGTACTGAAAGCCGATTACATCGACAACGAAACCGGGTACCGTTTTTACGAGCCTGCGGCGGTGGACAAATACAAGAAAATCGTTTTTTATAAAAAACTCGGTTTCTCGCTGGAGGAAATCAAGGTGCTGTCCTCCTTATCGAAAGAGGATGCGCGGAAAATGATGCTCCGGAAGAAAGCGGACCTGCAAAACGCAATTGAAAGCATACAAAGGCAGACGTCTGCCCTTGAGGTTGTCAGTCGCTATCCGAATCTTGCCTATCAGCTGACCGACAGTCTGTTCAGCGTACCTTTTACCGACGACCCGGAGGTCATCGGCAAATGGGAGTTTTGCGACGTGCTGTCCGATGAAAACGACATTTCATCGATTATTTCACGGGAACACCCCGACCTGCTGCTCTTAAAAGAGCTTTCTTTCCTTCCGGGCGGCGAACCGGTATGGATGTTCTATTGGACAAAAGGGATCCTATACAGGTACATCCCCCTATACAGTTTTGCGATACCCAATCCCTTCCGGATCGTATCCAGCGGATCGGAAAAATATCTGATTTTAGAGTACATGAGCAACGACTGCATTGAAATGGCGCTGGATCCCGACATTCTTCTGTTCAGGCAGATCAATGCGATTCCGTATACCGACCGACAGGTCCGGAAACGGGTGGATCGGACAGATCTGCCCTTCGCGGAGGATCCCGTTGTTTGCGGAGAG